>NZ_CAIWNH010000072.1 GCF_903913935.1 uncultured Mucilaginibacter sp. | reverse complement strand
TTAAAAACTTGGTAATAATAATTGAACAACCGCCTTCGCCTTTACTGTAAAAACGCCCACTGCAATGTTCAGTTCCCTACGGAAACGCCTGCTTAGTGAAAAAAGCAAAACAAGGAATACAACACTGTAAAGCGTGCTAAATCCGATCAAACCAAGCCATGAAAGATGGTATTTAAAAGAATAAGAAATCAGGATGCAGCCTGCTACTATAATCCCTATCAATAAACTTTCATGTATCAGCTCTTTTAAATTTTGTACAGACAGGTTTGCTTTCCGGAATACTTTTTTAGGGTAATAGGCTATTAATATTAAAGTAGGTATAAGGAATGCCAGTAAAACACCAGTCATGCCGAGTACCTTTGAAAACACGAATAACAGGATCACATAAACGATGCTTCTGGCCATACTGATTAAACTGTTGCTTTTTATATGCCCCATTGAAAGGGTAATATTTGACAAGTTATAGCCTATGGATAATAAGAGGAATGAGCTGCACAAGATGATATTGTTAGTGTTTCCTATCCAAAACTGTTTCCCCACCCAATTTTCAGTAAGGTTAGCGCTAAACAAAATAAATCCGCATATGATAAAGCCGGTTGCCCAAAGCAGTATCGTCCATATCCGCATGATAACAATCCGGATCTTCTCTTTTTCATTGGCTCCAAACAAATGGGGCAATGAAGGCAGCATTGAAATAGTAATGTTATTAGCAAGGCCAGAAACAATTCTAAGCGGGCGGCGTGACAGGTCGAGTACCGCTACTGCTTTTGAACCAATATATCTCGATACAATAATGAGATCGATATTGGCGGCAAGGGTTTCAAAAAGATTGCTGGAAAATGTGAAGACGAAAACCTTTGAAAACGACTTGAAATAAGTAAATTGAAAGGATAGCTTAATTTTATTTTGCTTAAGCAGAATAATGGTGTAGGTAATAGCGAAAAGTAAAATAGACAAACCAAGAAAAAGGCTGCTGTAGGCAAGTGCATATACCCCGAATTTGAGCACCAGCAGAACTACTGTAACAATATTTGCCGCAACAATACAGCTGTATAAAAGGATTCCGTGAAGTTTGGTTTTGTGCCAGGCTAAAATTATGTTGCGAAAAGTGTCGGCTAGCAGGCTAAACGAGGTGCCCCATAAGGCGATCCTGAAGGCTTTTACAATATCGGTGCGATATTGCATATCGATATTGGCGATACTGCCAATAAAATATGATAAACCATAACCAACGATAATTGACAATATGAATAATATAATCGCAATTAAAATACCCGAGCTTATAGCTAGACCAAGCTCTTTTTCATTTTTCTCACCAAGTGCGTAGGATACCCGTTGTAAAAGAACGCCGGCTACTCCAGGGTCGACGATGGTGATCCAGGTAAGCACATTGCCGGTTGCCAGCCAGGCCCCGTATACCGCGCCGTTCATATAGTGCAAATACAAAGGAATGATTAACACCCCGTTTATCAATGTGATGATAAACCCAATGTTCAGAAAAAAAAGATTCCAGATAGTTGCTTTTTTTCTGCCTTCCCCTACGATGTTTTCTTTATCGGCCATTTAACTCGTTTAATTGAACTAACATTCAGTAATTGCTGATATGTTTATTTTTCAATATCACCTCAATAGAATTTATTTTACTGCTTTTTCCGGACTTTCATAATACCCGAACCCGTAACCGTATCCATATCCGTAACCATATCCATATTTGCCTTTTTGCTGGATGCCGTTCATAATCAAATTAAGGTTTTTAAAACGGCCCTCTTTATACAAAGCATTGATGAACTTTAAGCGCACTTTGGGTGTATAGTCGTGACGGATAACATAAAACGTAGCATCAGTATATTTTTCAATAACGAGGGCGTCGGTTACAAGGCCAATTGGAGGTGCGTCAACTATTATATAATCATACCTAAGACGGAGTATAGTAAATAATTCATCCATACGCCCATCTACCAATAACTCAACAGGGTTAGGTGGTATGAGCCCGCAGGTTATGATGTGATAATTTTCATACCCGGGAACTGAATAGATAATATCATCTAAGTCGGCATAACCGATCAGGTAATTGCTTAGCCCGGTTTTATGATCAATATTTAACTTTTCCTGTAATTTTGGCTTCCTGAGGTCGAATTCAAGTATAATCACTTTTTTGCCGGTAATGGCTAAACTTGCACCCAGGTTTAACGAAATAAATGATTTTCCTTCGCCACTTATGCTTGAGGTGAGCATAATAGTCTGCAGTTTTTTACCTGGCGATAAGAAAGAAAGATTAGTACGCAATGCGCGGATCTGCTCTCCAATGGCAGACCTGCCCATTTCCAGAACAAGCTCATTCGAATTCTCTGTTTGAGAAATTTCGGCAAGGACGGGGATGCTG
>NZ_CAIWNH010000071.1 GCF_903913935.1 uncultured Mucilaginibacter sp. | reverse complement strand
CATATAAATAAGTTTAAATATAAACTGCTGCACTATTTCATAATACCTACGCAGTTGTCATTTCAAACGTCAAACCTTATACTTCAGAAACAAACCTGTATAAATAAGGCGCTTTATGCGCCCCGCCTGAATATTTTTTTGCAACCCGCTCTAATATACACAAACTTAACATTTTACGCTGAAAAGCAGGGCGTAGCAGTTTTTTTGCTAAAATGGTTTCGTGTAATTTCTGCAATTCACCCATGGTGAAACTTTCTGGCAGCAAATTATACCCGACAACTTTATGATCAAGGTTTGCCCTAAGCGCTTCAAGTGCTTTGGTAATAATTTTTGAATGATCCTGTATCAATTCCGGCATGTTTTTCAGGTCGTACCAGTTGCAGCTATCAAAAATTGCAGCCGGCGTGGGGGTGGCCTTGGTAAAATCAACCAGGGCATAATAACCAATAGAGATAAACCTTTGCAAAAGCCAATGGCTTTTAGATGGTTTGTTTCCGTTTACTTCCATTATCACTTTAAATGGTTCAGGCTCATAGCGGGAATAATCACCAAATACATAAAATTGCTCCAGGTAAATATCATCAAGGCCTGTCCTTTCGGATGCAACTCTTCGTGCAGCATCGTACAGATTTTCCATTTCTCTGATGAAACCACCCGGCAGGGCAAAATAGTTAGTGTTTTTATATGCCGATAATAAAACCTTAAGCAGGTTATCATGAAATCCAAATATAACAGTGTCAATGGCTACGTTTTTTATAAATCCAGTTCCGTTCTCATTTATTTCATCAGCAGGTTTATAGCTCATTGTAAAGTATTTTCGGTAATTGCATTGATAATATCAAAAATAGCAATTATTATTGTATCATTATGTTACAATAGCGATATTGAAATTTTATCAGCTATCGGATTTTATAACAAATCTATCCAAAAACACTTCATTAAACCATTATAAACAAAATGAAATCAATAATTGCATTCCTCACTGCCCTGGTATTTTTCACTGCGGCCTTTGCCCAGCAAAACCCACAGGTTACCATCAGCAATGGGCAACTCCAGGGAATTTTTAATCCTTCTACCGGCATTAACAGTTACAAAGGCATTCCGTACGCGCTGCCGCCTGTAGGAAACCTACGGTGGAAAGAACCGCAGCCGCCCGCCAATTGGAATGGCGTATTAAAAGCCGATCATTTTAACCATATGCCGATGCAGAAACACATCTTCAGTGATATGATCTTTCGCGCTGATACCATGAGCGAAGACTGCCTCTACCTGAATGTTTGGGCCCCTGCGACGCCGTCTGACACCAAGCGGCCCGTATTGGTATATTTTTATGGTGGTGGATTTGTTGCAGGCGATGGTTCCGAATCACGCTACGACGGCGAAAGTTTAGCGCAAAAAGGAATAGTTACCGTTACCATAAGCTATCGTTTAGGCATCTTTGGATTTTTCGCACATCCCGAACTCACAAAAGAGTCGCCTCACAATGCATCCGGAAATTATGGCTTGCTTGACCAGCATGCAGCATTGCTTTGGGTAAAAGCCAATATTGCCGCATTTGGGGGCGATTCTGAAAAAGTAACTATTGCCGGAGAATCAGCAGGCTCATTTTCGGTTTGTGCCCAGGTGCTGTCACCTTTATCAAAAGGTTTATTTTCCGGAGCGATTGGTGAAAGTGGTGGTTTCGGGAAAATGAGCACTTTAGCTAATGGCGAAACCAGCGGCACCGCATTTGCTAAAACCGCCGGCGCCGGATCGCTGGCTGAGCTCCGCGCACTGTCCGCTTCGCAATTACTCGATTTAGCATCCAAGCCTGGCGCCTGGAGATTCCCCAACCTGATTGACGGCTATTTTTTCACTAAACAACCTATCGAAACTTTGGAAGCTGGTGAAGAAATGCATGTGCCGGTGATGGTTGGCTGGAATTCTGCCGAAGTACCTTACCAGGCTTTTACCGGAGGTGATATGCCGACACCTGAGAACTATGCAAAAAAGATTAAGGAGCGGTATGGGGCCGATTCAGCCACGGTGTTAAAACTTTTTCCGGGTAATACCCAGGATGAAGTGATTAAGTCGGCTACTGCGCTGGCCAGTGATAATTTTATAGTTTATGGTACCTGGAAATGGGCCGATATGCAAGCCAAAACGAGTGGTAAACCTGTATACCGCTATATCTTCTCGTGCCCGCGGCCGCCTGAAGTAGGAAAGACTCCTGAAACTCCCGGTAAGCTGCCTGCGCCAATGGTGGGTGCCTCGCATGCTTCGGAAATTGAGTTTGCCCTCGGAAACCTAAGCTCCAATAAGGCATATGCCTGGACCCCGGACGATTATAAAGTTTCGGCAACCATGGAGGAATACTTCGCCAATTTTATAATGACCGGCAACCCTAACGGAAAGATTGTACCCAAATGGAAACCAAATACCAAGGGCAGTCCTGTTTATTATATGAACATAGATGTAAATACACAACTTGAACCGGAGACTG
>NZ_CAIWNH010000070.1 GCF_903913935.1 uncultured Mucilaginibacter sp. | reverse complement strand
GTTATCGCTTATCGCCGGCAGCGTAATGATGCGGTTATGCTCCACCTCAAGACCTAAATCATTGGCGATGAAAACAAAAACGGCATGCTTATTTTCTTTATCAAGCTGCATGATTTTGTTAAGGGACTGCTGATCGATATTGGGCTGGGCAATACCGGTAAGGCCATGCGCGCTTATATTTTTATTGAAATAAAAACCCGTGTATAAGTAATGTACTGAAAAGCTTGCGATGCCCAAACATATCAATGCAAAAAATACCTTAACAGCAGGGACCGACCTGGATACCAGCCAGATCATCCCCGGCACAATTAAAATACCCAGGATCCGGAAATGCCTTGCCTCGTACGAAATGTTCAGCTGGTGCAGGTAGGCAAAACCAAAAAACAGCAGGGCAACAAAGTAAAAAAGGACAAGGAACAACCTGAAAGTATTGTTAGTTAGGCGACGTACGATCGTCAGGATTATTACCAGGCTCATCAGCGAAAATAAAAACAGGAGTACAACACTCCAGCCCGGAGGAAGCATTGCGGGACCAAAATGGTAGATCAACCCGTGAATAAAATCATCAATAGAAAATGCTGAAAGCAAAGGGGACGCCAGCGGGTAACTAAAGGTTTCGGCAGCCAGCTTCAAACCTTTGGCCGTACTTGCCGGGCTTTGCCCCTTCGACAGGAAAAACACATAAATGCATGCCAGCGATAGTACTGCCGGAATGCTTACCCACAATCCTTTTTTTACCCATTCCAGCAAGCCCTTGCGGTATGCGCAGAGCTTTACCCACAGGCAGCATAATCCGGCAATATAGATCCAGATAAAGGATGATTTAAAAAAGAAGCCCGCCCACCCGGCAATTATTACAAACAGTGCAACCCTAATCCCCGGCCTATCAAAGGAGGCACAGCCATATAAAAACCAGCCTTCAAATGCGAAAAGCAGTATTTCGCCACCATTGTAATAAACATAAGGTACAAAAAATGCAACCTGGCAAACGATAAAAACCAGGCTTAACGATGATATCATAGGAGAAAACCCAACCTTCTTAAAAAATTGATAAAAACCTGTCAGACCGATAGCGGTGCATAAGCTTACCGTAACGGCGATGGCCTGCCCCATGGTAATGGCGGCGATCAGCTTAAAAAAATAAGGGACAAGATATTGGCCCGGCGACCACCAGGTAAGATATTCCGTGTAATCCTGCGAAATATCACTCTGGTCAGGCGCCACCATATTATTAAAACCGCCACCGAGGTGCATGCTCCTTAATACCTGCAAACCATTTGCCGGGTCAGGGAACAATGCCGGAGGGATCATAAACAAAATGATCCCCATGATCAAAACAGCTATGGCGATAAATGCTAGAATGATTTTATGGGGATTTCGTTTAAGGGCGGACATCCTGTTTATTTTGAAAATCTATATTAAACATTTACTTGTTCAACTGATCACCCTGTCGCGAACTTTAACAGCCGGGTTTCCCTGATAAATGCTGTAGGCTTCAAGATCTTTTGTCGCTACAGAACCGCTGGATAATACCGCATGCGATGACGCCTTTATACCCGGCATTACCATGGCCCCTGCCCCTATCCAAACGCCATCCTCTAATATAAGCCCTTCAACGACCAGGTCGAACGTCGTTTTTTTATAGTTGTGATTGCCCGTAAGTAAAACCGCTCCCTGTGAAATGCACACGTTGCTGCCGATAGTTACCGCTACAAGGCAATCTATCCAAACGTTTTCGCCTATCCATGTATGGTCTCCAATGCTGAGATGCCAGGGGTACTTAACATTTACGCCGGGCTTGATAGTGACACCCTTGCCTAGCTTCGCGCCAAATAACCGCAGCAAAAATGATTTAAACCCATTTGAAGGCACCAGGCTGGTTTTTAAAAAAAATGCGTTGAGGTAATACCACAAAAATCTTTTGAAAGCTCTGCCTCCGGGGTTAAACGGGGCATTATTATAGGAGGACAGATCAGTTTTTTGATTCATTTACATTGAATGTATCATCATGCTTCACCCAAAAATACAATGTAATTGCAATGATGACGTAAATCAAAATATTAAAAATAGTATGATGGTCTAATATATGAGATCCTTTTTTATCCCAAAAGATCGCCAGCCACACAAACCGCAGGATATTTAAGAGCTCAATACCGATAATGCCGCCTACCAAAAACATCCATTTCGATCCGAACTTTTTTGGATAGGCCAGCACAAAAGCTAAAAAAAAGCTGATAACGCCGAGTCCCAGGCACGAGTACACCAGTTGTATAGTGCCATGGCCGGCCACTAAAAGGTCATACTCGTTATAAATGGCGCCGTAGCCAAGCAGGTTAAGTAACCATGCGCTGCTCATCAATAAAAAATGGCGTAACCAGCTGATGTAGTTTAAATTTTGTGCTAAAAAAGCGTTGTAGTGGTTCCCATGTGAGGTGATGCCAAAAAAGAATATGTTGAAATAATAGAGAAAAAGAAATAACAGCAAAAAAACGAGCACAAACCTTACCGGGCTGCTTTTTTTATTCGCGACTACAGCCGAAGGGTTCTGTTGCTGCAGTATCTCATCAATTTTGATATCCACCACCAACCGGAACCAAAATGCTTGTAAAAAATGAAATATTACGCCTGTGCGGCCATCCAGTATCCCCAGCTGAAAAAACATCCTGTATATAAAATACAACATTGGCCTCACATACCGCGGTAACTGCCACCACAATTGTTTCAACCATGCCGTGCGCTCATCAGGCGAGCCCCAAAAATGCGGCTTTACGGTTTGCGACCTGATCTGCATCATCCGCTCCACTTCTTCATCCGCCACAAGGTCACTGTAACGGTTATGTTTGGCTATCCAAAAGCTGATATTGTTCTCCTTCAGGTTTTCTTCCAGGATATAGCCGTCCTTCCAGATAATGGTTTTGCCTGGCACAATGATCCGGTGATCCATATTTTCATTCAGGTCCGAATAGCCAACACCGAACCTGAACATCTTGAGCAGGTAGATAGGCGAATAGCCCCCGTGTTTTATCCAGCGACCCTTAAAAAAATTCTTCCGGTTAAAATAAATACCGTTTACACCGGCAAAGTCTTCATTTTTAAATCGCTCTAAACGTTGTTTTAATTCAGGAGTAACGGTTTGGTCGGCATCCAAACAAATCACCCAGGGCGTTTGAACCGGGAAATTTTTGAGTGCGAAATCCCATTGCGCCGGGTGGTTTACAAAAGGATTTTGCAAAACCATTGCCCCAAATTCTTCTGCAATGGCTATCGTTTTATCGGTGCTCCCGGAATCCAGCACAAAAACAGGCGCGTCCAGATCTTTAATAGATTGCAGCAGGCGCGGAAGATGCACTTCCTCGTTAAACGTAATAATGATAAAAGAAAACTGTTTGTTCAATTTAGCCTTGCTTTGATGATCATCGATTTCCAAAAAAAGAGAACGCGCCCGCAGCCTTTAAATGCCGTTACGGTAAACCCTGCATCGGTTAACAGCCTGCTTAACGTAGCTTTCGACCAAAATTTGATATGCCCGCCATGCCAGCCGGGGCTTAAATGGCGATCCCATTTATTAAAAAGGCTGAGCGAAAGATTTTTTAAATAGCCATGATATGGCGTGGTGATGATCAGTTCACCCCTGCCGTTCAACGCCTCTTTACAAAATTGGATAAAACCCGCCGGATCGTACAAATGCTCAATCACTTCCGTGGAAATAACGGTATCAAACTTTAAGCCCTGCAGCTCTTCCGGCAATTTACCTGTTGAAAGATCCTGGATAAAAAACCTGTCAGGGGTTGCTTGCTTCGCGATGTTTATCCCTTCCTCCGAGGCATCGGTTCCGTAGGCATTAAAACCCTGCGCGATTAAATAATTGGCCAGGTAGCCATTCCCGCAACCCAGGTCCAGAATGCAGGTATTTGTATTCTTATCCAGCAATGATAACAAAGGCTCCTGCAGGTAATTAAAGGTATGCGCAGGTGCATCAGTATGAAAGCCGTAATCTTTATATTCAGTCATTTTTCAATCAATTCTTTATAAAGGTCCACATACTTTTTCACTAAGTGCTCGTCCTTAAAATCGCCGGCGATGATACCGGGCGCAAACTCCCTGATCCTTGTCAAACCATCTATATCGTTGATGGCAATATTATTGATATGCCAGGCTACCGACGCCGGGTTGGTAAGGCAGAGCCAACCCAGGTTATTGACATTTACATAATCCTCCAAACCAACGTCCTCGCTTATCAATACCGCTGTACCAACACTCAGGCTTTCAATAACCGCGTTGCCGAAGTTCTCATCATATGAGGGCAGCACGAAAAGGTCATGCGCGTAAAGCAGGTCGAATTTATTTTCGTTTTGAAAACCTATCCAATCAATCCTATCGGCCAAACCGTTGTCCGCCGCCAGTGTTTTAAGAGATGCAACATAAGCCGGTTCGCCATCGCCCGCTATCGTAAGTCTATAGGGAATAGTGACGTCCGGCAACGCTTTGATCAGCAGATCCAGCCCTTTTTTTTCCTCTATCCTTGAAAAGAATAGTAATTTAAAAACAGGAGAATGTTTTCTTGGGGCAAAGTGCCTTTCTTCAGGCAGCTTTATAAAGTTTGGCAATACCGTCATGCTTTGGGGTTTGAACAGGCTGCTTACTGCATCCGCCTCTCTTTTGGAGGTAGCGTGAACATGGCATTTTTTTAATAATGCTTTACCGAGCAAATGATGGATCGCCCATTTAACGCCGATATTTTTGTTTTGAAAGGAATAAGGACTTAGCGTTCCCCTGGCTGAAAGCAGCACGGGCACCTTATTCTTAAGCGCGATGAGACAAGAAAAAATGGAAACTAAATTCCACCAGGCATGAATATGAACCAGGTCAAAGCTTTTTACTTCGCTGCGCAATTGTTTAAAAAGCGCGGGCGAATAATGGCTGTGATCTTTGGTAATTCTTTTAAAATAAGTCACAGGTACGCTATCTACCATAACCCTCTCCCCCGGGATCACCGGCAGTTCGTCCTTCCCGTTGGCGGTGGTGGCATAAACTTCGGTATCCACGCCTGCCTTTACCAGGTTTTCAGCCAGCATAGAGACCGACATGGTTGGCCCTCCATAAATAAAAGCGGGTTTATAAGCCGCGCAAATTTGCAAAGTTCTCAAACCTCTTCCAGTACTCCCGTATATCTTAAAATCCTGAAGATGAAATACATACTAATATAACTCCAGAAAACTGAGTTAACCAGGAACTCAAAACTCAAGCCCCGCCAAAAAATCTGGAAAAGCCCGCTGAAGATAAGCGCCGTGCCCAAAGTATATCCGCCAAAAAGGTATTCGGCCTTTAGCGAGATAAGTTGTGCTATTGCGCCATATAAAAACAAGCCGATCAAAATACCCGGTATTCCCCACGAGAGATAAGCATCCACAATATAGGCTGGCTTTGCGGATACGTTGGCCCCACGCCTGATCACCCCCGCATCATAAACACGCTCCATTACCAATTCTTCAGTACTTGGCTTCGATGGCCAGAAAGCACGCGGGACTATCGCTATTGCCGATTGCTTTAAAAGCTGCAAGCCATAATAATCGATATTTGAAGGCGTAGATTGGACAAATTCATTGAACATATCCACTTCGCTCAGCCTGTAAACCAAAAAGCCCCAATTACTGTCATCTCCTGACTGCTCGCTTTTTATAGTGGCATCCAACGCCAGTTTATAGGCATCATCCGCATCAACATCTCCCGACCAGTTATTTTCCCGGAACACCTGGTTATAGGTGGGCAGAAAAATAAACAGGACCAGCAAAGCCGGCACAAAAACAACCGTTACCAGCTTCTTATAATTTGGATATAAAAACAAACCTAATACCAAAACACTGATAATGATCGGCTCTTTAAACCCGGAGATCAATGCCTCGTAAAAGTTTGATATGTATAACAGAACACAAAAAGCCGTGTTCCATATTTTTTTCAGGGGTATTGCAAATGCCAGTGCAAGCGTGCCGGCAATAAAGCTAAGGGAACTGAACTGAAAATAAAATTGCTGTAAGCCGGAGATCTTTAAAAACAGCACCGATAAAGGCAGGGTGACAATTGCTGTTATAAATAACATATTTGCAATTTTTTCCTTTTCGATAAAATATTTTTTTTTGACGGGGTATTTCATAAACGCAAGAATACCTGTCACAAAAGCCGCATGGCCTAAAACATAATAACGCTGGCAAAGCGCAGTTAATTCAATTTTTTGATGATCAATAACAAAATAAATATTATCCGTTTTTTGAAAATTGTCATACCCCAATAGGTTCAAAAAATAAAACACGGAGCTCCATGACATATACCCGGCAAAAATTATCTGCACCAAAAAAATAGGCCGCATTACCTGCTCAGCGATGGGCCTGTCTTTTGGCAGGGGCTTTACCCATCCGCTCAGGCTCAGGTAAAAAATCAAATTTGTTCCGATCCATGCGATAAAATACGACAATACCGGATCTGACTGGAATAATGTTGCGATACCAAAAGGTAAGAACAAAACCAGGTACCGCTCAATTGGTTGATTTTTATCCATTATTTACTGTAGTTTCAATAATAGTAACCTGTTCTTCAATTGTCCATTTATCGATCAAAACCTTCGAACTTTTTCCCATTTCAGCCAAACCGATTTTTCCCTTGCAAATTAATTGATCGAGCTTCCGGGTAAGGTCAGAAGATATTTCCGCGCTGAAGATATCCCCGTTTTCACCGGGCTTGACCAGGTCAACTGTCGCGCCCACTTTATTCGAAGCCAGGATGGCTTTTCCTGCAGCCATTGCTTCGTTGATGGCCAGCCCCCAGGTTTCTCCAGGTCCTTTTGACGGCAGGCAAAACAAATCGCTGGCCTGAAAAACGACCGGCATCTGCGTTTGGTTCTGAAAATCCATAAAATGAACGCGGCTATGCTGTTTAGCTTTAAGTATTAATTGCTCCTCCAGCGGGCCGTTGCCTACAAAAAGTAAATGTGAACCTGCATTGTTCAGGTTTAAAAAAGCTTCCAGTAATAACACCGGCGATTTCTTTTCTTCAAATTTAGCAGCAAACAGGATGAGTATTTCAAATTCTTCAATTCCCAGATTTTTTCTTAGTGACAACGCTTCAGCACTTCTGTCTACGGCAAAACGCTTATTATCAATGGCATGCGGCGCAAAACTCAACTGCGCATCTTTCAGTCCGTATTTCTTAAAGTATGCTTTTGTATTGGTGCCCGGGTAAAATACATGATCAACATGGCGGTAAACCCATTTTAAAAATGCTGTTTTTAGTATCGCCCTCGCGCTGTTTTCTTCATCCAGTAAAGTAGAATCCCCCCTGAAGAAAACCGGTATCTTATTTTTAAAATACCGGAGCACTTTTAAGTGGCTTTGAAAGCCCCATCCGTAAATAAGAATGCCGTCGGGCTGCCAGCTTTTTATTTGTTCGATCAGACCGGGGTTTACGATCCCGTTAAAATGATGCGTACCCGGATTTTTTGAGGTGTTTTCCGCCCATTCATAGGGGTATCCTTCCAATAAAGGAATATCCCATTTTATCTTTTTTTTAAATCCGGGATCAAATTTATGGGCCGATGCTTCGCCCCAGGTATAAAAAACTTTGATATCCAGTTTAGCCCTTTTGTACATTAATTGAAATACGGGCGCGTAGTATTGAATGGGATGCGTTGATATAATAGCCAGCTTTTTCATTTCGAAGAAAGATTCCCTATTGAAAGAAACGGTTTTTCAAATAAATTAAAACTCAATAAGGAAAGCGGATATAAGATAACTGCGCTTATAGTCATTGTGACTAATGGCGCTGATATACCTTTAAGATCAGGCGCATATTGAATAACAAATTGAGCAACAACCGGAATAATTAAAGCATGTAACAAATAGAAGCTATAAGATATTCTTCCCATTTTTTTAAATAATCCATTCCCGAGGAATAAATTCAGCCACTTGACTGAAGTGACTGACAAATACAAAATTCCGGCAAACCCAAATCCCATTAATGTAAAACCAGCTAGTTTAAATAAATTATAGAATTCAGCTGAAAGAGACAATATTGTGTTAGATACCAGGATTCTACCTAAATAAGTAACAGCTATAAATGCAACCAGCCATGCCACACGGTTCGACAACACAAAATCCTTCTTTAATAACAACCTTCCCGAGAGAATACCACAACCAAATTCAACACTCCTGAAAAGAATGGTATATGTCAATAAATCCATATGATTTTGCAAGATTAAGACTGAAACAATAGCTGTTAAATAAATCGCCGCAAAAATTAAAATAAATGTCTTTTTAAAGCCTATGATATTTTGATAAATCAATAAAAAGGGAACGATAAAATAAAACTGCCACTCAACAGTCAAAGTCCAAAAATGGCCAGCGATAATAAACTTATTTTCAATAAAATTGAGATAAAATAAACTATGCAGAAAATAATTTATGCTATTTAACCGGGCGTTATAAAAAACGTTTGCCGTTACAATATAAATAACAACTGAAGCATAAAACGCCGGCGATAGCCGAAACCATCTTTTTAACAGAAACCTGTAAAAATCGTGGTAGGAGAAATTGTTCTTTGAAGCATAGAAATAGTACATACAAAACCCACTGATAACGAAAAATAGGTCAACACCATTTCCGCCCAAAGCTAAAAAATCAGATATATCTATTTTCCCAACGTAACACCTGGGGTTTCCATGTATTGCCCAGCAGTGTATCCATAAAACCCCCATAGCCGCTATAAACCTAAGGCCGTCAAGCGCTTGTATTCTTTGTCTCAAATAGTCTAATCGTTTAGGAACATAATTTTATCAGTTTCTTCATTTTTGGCAATCAAAGGCAGCTGCTTTGTAAAACCTGCTTTCCTCTTCAACAAACTTAAACACGGGACCCTCTGAGTCCCCGAAAGCACAAGGGCGGATGTTGATAAAACCGGCCTTTTTCAATTCATATTCCAACGATTTGTAATCCCACATCCAAAGGTGTTTGGAGTTGCCATACATGCCCTTGATATTGGATGAAAGAGATTTTGGGCGATTTTCAACCCCCAGCATGGTATCACGCATCAATTCATTGGCAGGCGCTTCGGTAGTGTCGTAGCCGGAAATATAATCTTGCACAGCAGCTTTCAGATCAGGCACAACGCCTCTGAAAGTTCCGCCGGGCTTTAATATTTTATAGGTGTTTTTTAGCGCGGTTAAAAAATCCCCGTAGGACAGGTGTTCCAGTATGTGCGAACAATAAACCGCATCGCAGCTATCCATTTGTTCGGGCAATCCTTTAACAATATCTCCATATTTTACATTTGCCGGGAAACGTTGTTTGTTGCGCGTATATAATTTGCCCAGTATAGGTAAACGCTCAAACCTTAAAGTTGGGGATGCATCATAGTTCACCCATTCGTCCGGGGCCGAAAATCCGCAACCGTATTGAACATATCTCTTCATCAGGATGTAAAAATAACCTTATTAAATAAATCGCATTGCCGTTTTGTCATCATTTGTGCCGAATATTTTTTTTCCGCATCAGCACTATACTCCGGCGTACCTGCGCCTCCATTCAATATCAATTTAAAAAAAGAATCAATTTTTGACAGCAGGCCCGGTGTTTCGTCATAACTGTAAGTATCCTTTACTCCAAACTCGTTTAAAATAGCAATTGCCGAACTTTTTGCATTAAATACAGCCATTAACGGCTTGTGGGTTAAAAGGTACGGAAATATTTTTGAAGCTGTATACTGCGGGTCATCAGAACCCGGTATAAACAAGCCATCCGCCTGCTGCAGGGTTTGCAGGGTATGGTAATAACCTATTCTGCCGGTTATCTCCACTACATATTTTTCTATTCCGCGTTCTTTTGCCAAAGGTAAAATAGTTGCACTGCCTTGCCCGTTCGGCGCATAGCTGGTACCGATAAAAAATAGTTTTAGCTGCGCATACTCGTCGGGCTCAGCCGCTAACCCCAGTTTCAATGCTTCAAAAACCGGCATGATCGCATTATACATGTCCATCCCGCCGCGGCCGATATAAACGATGTTTTTAAACGCCGGATCAAGCAATGCCGCAAATTCACCGGCATGTTCGGCCGCGATTTTTATGTCCGGCTCAAAGGCGCCGAAAGTGATGGTTTCTGCCGGGATATTTTTCAACCGGGGATATCTATCCCTAAGGATCTCAATATAATTTTCTGATACGCTGATCAATCCGCCAACGGTATTCATGGCTTTTGGCTCCAGGTATTTATTTAAACGATAGGATAGCCAGTATTTTGGCGGCTGTTGTTCTTTGGGTTTATCACGGTAATATTCGGAATGCCAGGGATCCTGCATATCGATCACATAAGGCACATTAAACTTTTTTTTCCAGTAAGCCCCTAACGTGCAAACCTGGAACTGTGTAGTGGAGAAATAGATCAAATCGAAATTGCCTTCCTTTAAAAGCCGGTTTACTTTTTGCCGAAAAAACCACCACGACCGATACGAAATACTCCCAAAACCCAGTTTCGAAGTCCATTTTTTACCCAGGGCTTTAATGAGATGTATTTTTGTACCCGCCGGGATACTTTCAACCATCAGTTTATCCTGCGGGAGATCGGTATAGGCGGGGTCAACAGCCACCACTTCAGCCTGCCAGCCATTTGCTTCAAAATAAGGCAAACTCATCCTCACCCGCTGCATATCGGCCGTATTTACGGGCGGAAAATAAGGTGAAATGATCAACACGCGTCTCAATTAAGCGAAGTATTATATTTATGGTTAAGCTTGCGGGCCAGCCGGTGCCCTGGTCTTTCTACTGCTAAATAAAAGCCGTAGGATATGGTAACGGCCAGCAACAGGAATAGCGGGTAGGTAAAAGTATTATAAACTAGAAACAGATGTAAGATTACGTAAAACAATGGGTGGCACAGGTAAAGCGAGTAAGAAAATTTACCCATTTTCTCGAGTGTTTTATTGGAGGGATGCGTTTTAAAGTAAACGATCTCCGTTTGCAGCCATTTATAGATCAGCAGCGCAAAAATATTCATCGAGAGAATATAACTGAGATGCAGGTGAAATTTTCCAATACAGCAAAAACAGCTGATGAAAAAAACAATGATCCGATAAATCATCACTGATTTAAAGCTGGCTTGTGTTAAATCATCAATATGTTCGGCTACCAGCACACCCAACAGCCAGCAGGGCAAACCCACTATCCAGGTTAGCCAGCCGCCGAGCTGCCAGTAATAACCATGGTAATTGGTATTCGTTTGTTTAACTAAAGCCACAACATCATGAAAACAAAGCGTACCAATCACCAAAGCGGCGATGATGTATGAAAGCAGAAACTTGCTTTTCCAGCTCAGTCTGATCTTCGCCATAAAAGGGTACAAACCGTAATAGATCAACTCGCAAAACAAACTCCATACCACGGCATTTTCAGGGTGGTTAAATTGTGTACCGATAATGAGGATCACAGCAAGTGGAATCAATATCCTTAGAAAACGCCTGATCCAGAATTCGGTTAAATTTGGGATGCCGTTTTTATTAGGGTAGTGGATCACAAAACCCGAGATGATAAAAAAAGCGATCACCGCCGAAGTGCCGTCAAATGCGTTGGCTAAAAAATACCCGGCATCCCTGAAAATGGAATGTGCCGAATTTTTGAGCGCCGTGGCATAAACATTATCAAAATGCGAAAGCATCACGATAAATGCCAATACAAACCTGATGCTATCGACCCCGTAAAACCATTTGGTTTTTTTATTATTTGCTGTCGCCGTGGGCGCCGCTTCAAACATTTTCTATCAATTTTAAAAACTTAGCGCTTTCCATTTCCCAGTTTAGTTCGTTTTGGCCTGTTTGCCAGGCTGCTGTTTTGGTTTGATATAACAATTCCCGGTTTTTATGGTATTTATTAAGGATTGCTGACAAGTCTGCTGCATTTTTATAAACCTGGCCTGTTTGCGGATACAGTTCAAGCAAGCTATGTTGTGCCCTGGTATTGCTTGCCACCACAGCAAGCCCGCATTGGACATAGGTAAAGAGCTTGTTGGTTAACGAAATATCCCTGTTAAGGCACGAACTTGTTTCTGATGCAAGTCCTATGTCAAATTGTGAACCGATGCTGAAGATCTGGCTTGCCTTTACCGGTTCGTAGAAGTACAGGTTATAATTGGCAATACCGGCATCCTGGGCCAGCTGCGTGAGGTTTTGTTTGTAGCCCCCGACCGGTTTTCCTAATAGATGCAGTTCGCATTTTACGCGCGACTGCCCTATCGCCTCCACAACAAGTTCCAGCCCGCGGCCGGGACCAATAGTTTGCGAAAACCAAAAAAGCTTTAATGGCTTTTTTTCATTTTTAACGATAGAAATACCGGCAGTTCGTGGAAATACATTAAGGATGGCAGTTACGTTCCGTTTATACAACACAGCATACTGATCAGCAATCATAGGGCTGGACGCGGTAATGTAATTGGCGCCTGGGAGATATTTATCTTCAAGATAAGTGCAGATTTTGTAATGGAATGAATTAATGTCATCATCAATTTCCTGCCGGTGAAAATCTTCCGCATCAAAACCATAAAACTTCTTATTCCGCGCGGCGGCGTCAGCCGCTGCCGGTAAGGCACCCAAATTGTGGGCAATGTATAGGTCGCCCTCGTACTTTTTAGCTACTTCTTTTAAAAAATAACTGCTTCTTGAAATGGCAAAATCCCCAAACGGCATATAAACCCCCGTTTTTTGAACAATGAACCGGCTAAGCCGGTGGATCAATCGGCTTAAAAACCATAAAAAGCGTTTTTGCAGCGGGTCGCCACCCACACGGATTGCCCTCCATTTTCTTTTTGCAAATAATTGCTCGTCGTGCAGTGTTCCCCAATCATTCCAGTAAGCATATAACACAGTTACATCATACCCGGCATCGGTTAATGCATCAGCCTCTTTAACCAAACGCGGGTTTAGAGAAGGCTGGCCCGATGAAATTAAAACTATTTTTTTATCAGGTCCCAATAAGGTTCAGGTCAGTTCGATTATTCGGTTTTTTGGTAATTAAGCAGGTTGTACATTATTACCGGGATGCCAACTATCAGCGATAATAAAAGACCATAATGCCAACCATGATAAAGTTGATCATTATCTGAAGCCAGGGAGGTGATTAAGATCAACTTTACAATGCGGTAGCCAATCCAGATAACAAATGCAAAAATAACAACCCGCGTAGCCCGCAGCCTGAATTTAAATCCATCAATGGGGTCGGGGTTTACTTTCAATTCCGCCTTTATTAAAACCTGCATCGAAAAATTGATCAGGCAAAAAAGCAAAATGGACGTAATGCAATCATATAAAAGATGATATTTAGTCAGCTGCCCCAGATCATCCTCCAACAGCCAATCCAACAGCCAGTATATCGTTCTCATCTTTATTTTATATTATTTACCTTCAAACAGTTGCAGATAATTACGTGCAATTACACCTACATTAAACCGTTCCATCGCAATTTTCCGGCAAAGGCTTCTGTCGACCGCATCGATCTCTGCAATTTTTTGCTGCATGCCGGCTGCATTGTCCACAATAAAACCAGTGATGCCATTTTCCACCACTTCAGGTACTGAGCCTCTTCTGAAAGCAATCACCGGCGTACCGCAGGCCATCGCCTCTATCATTACCATACCAAAAGGCTCGTCCCACTCAATCGGAAACAGCAGTGCCTTAGCATGGCCTAATCGGCTATTCTTTTCGGCATCGTTTAAAGGGCCTACGTATTTTATTTGAGTACCATCAATTTGCGGCTCAATAACCGTTTTAAAATAAGCCTGGTCTTCTTCAGTATCTGATATATTGCCTGCTATAACCAATTGGTTATTTGTCGCTTTGGCAGCCTCTATAGCAGTGTGTGCGCCTTTAATCCTGTCCAACCGGCCTAAAAATATTAACGGCGCATCTGCGCCAACTTTATTATTAAGCGTGTATTGCGAAAAATCAATCGCATTGTAAACCGTTTCCCAATGGCCTTTTATATTGCCGGTGGCTACACAATTATCGCTGCAGGCAGTGAAAATTAAATGGTGGTTCGGCAGGCTGGTTACAATTTTTATCCCACCCTGGGCCACCGGCCTGCCATAGGTCATTATTTTTTTTAAAGGGCTGTTTAAGATGGGCAGCAAATAAATCAAACGCCCAAAATTATGAACCAGGTCAAAGTTATCCCGGTTTCTATGCAGGTATTTCCAAACAAAGCGGGCCTCCTTAAATCTCACCTGTTTTGATCGCCCCAGATCATTCGTGCCAAAGGTAACCGTTTTGCCGCTGCAATGCGAGTCCGGCCCGGCCAGTAAGGTCACCTCGTGGCCCAGCTTTTGGTATTCTTCCGCAAACAGCGACACCAGCCTTTCGTGGCCTCCATATAATGTTGGCGGCACAGGTATCCCGGGATCCATGATCAGTAATATCCTCATCCTAACTCTGCCTCCACCTCCCTGCATATCGCCAGGTATTTCTCGGCACATATCTCAAGTGTAAGATTTTCAATGATATAATCCCTCGGCTTAAATTCATCTATTTTATTTAAAAACGTATCAAGTTTCGGCTTAAAATCAGCGGCATCGGCAAATTTTACGCCGCAACGGTCATCCCAGTAAGGCACCGAACTTACCGGTTGATATTTTACCCTGTCGGGATAATAATGCGGATCTTGCCAAAAGCCGCCCCTATCCCAAGCTAAAATGGGCGTATTGGTAGCCAATATTTGCTGGTAGGCAAGCCCCTGCGTCTCATGTTCGCAAAGAAAGATCACCGCTTTTGAGACTTTGAGTTTTTCTGTCAACTCATCGTGGGCATACTGCCCGTATTTAATAAAATGATAGCTACGTTTTTGCTCATCAAGCACTTTGCTGATCGGGGCTACCAATTCACTCTCCATCTGTTCATGCTGCCACCTTATTTTATAATAGATCAAAAAATCGAAGGTTTTAACGCTGTCATAAGGCGCCCATTGTTCGGTGTCAATGCCCACCGGCCAGGCAAGTACTTTATTTCCATATGCCGGCATAAACATATCGCACATCCATTCACCAGGCACAAGCACGCGTTTAACGTTAGGGTATTGTTCAAACAGGTCCGCGCATTCTATCGGGTGCGAGTAGATCCCTGCACCAAGGATGATAGGATTTCTCCATTTCTTTTCAAATACCAGGTGCGGCTTGCCAATAATACACGCTATCTCTTCGGGATGTTTGCGGATGTAGCCATAATCATTATAGCGGTACGGATAGCCAATCCTGTCGAATCCTTTTAAAAGATTGATAGCAATGGTTGCCACGCCACCAGGCTTTTGTTTGCCCCGCACCAGGCGTCTGATCAGCCTGCGGGGATAGCGGTCGTATTTAAACCACCTGTCCGGGTCGGGTTCGCTGTAAAATATATTGATGGGCTTATTCAATTTTTTTGGCAATTATTCCATAGCTCATACCGCATGAAGTTGCATCCCTGCTTTCTATTATTTTTTTTACCAACCGCGAAACCAATTTTAAAGGCGCCGAAAGCCCGCCGAGACCTTTGCCAAACAGTGTGGTTTTTCCGTCAAGCGTGCTATACTCAATTATTTCAAAGCCGGTATCTTTCAATAGCCTCTCCACAATATGCGGCCATGCCGTAAAAACATGGTGATTAAGCTCGAGGTCCGACGGGGTAAAACAAGTTAAATAACCACTCTTTAATAAATTTATCCGGCTGGTACTCCAGGCGGGGCTGGGTGTGGTTAAAATCAGCAGGCCGCCGGGCGCCATCGTATCAAAAACATTTTTCATACACAGCCAGGGATTTCTTAAATGCTCAATGATCTCCAACATGGTAACTACCTGCGCCGGCGCATGTGCATACGGAAAGGGCCTTTCAATATCCCATTTTTCGGCTGAGGCATCCAATGGCTCCAAATCAAAAGCTTTATAATCAATGCCAGCCGATGCGATATATTTTTTCAGGATATTATCCCTCGAGCCAATATCATACAATGTGGTCGTTTGGTTACCAGTTATTTCACCGATCTTTTTTGCTGCCCAATCGTAACGGTTAAGTGATGAGTTTTCTTTTAGTTCCATCTTTAAAGTCTGTTTCGTGTGCTAAAAAGACCGTTTGATCTTAAGCAGCCGGTGGGTGTTGTTAACCCCCACATTTTTATATAAAAATCCAAGCAGGCCTTTGTCCGGGATCGTAAAATCCGGATCAAGCTGTTTGATCCATTCTAATAAACTGATCGAATCTTCAAGATTATGCCTTGCTATCCAGCAGCACAAGGGCCACAAAGCCTTTATCGAAGCTTTTTTCCGGCGATCAGTAAGCTCTTCTTTTTCGGCCAACTGCGCAAGTACTTTTTTATATAGATTCAGGTGCTGGTAGTCCTGTACCGTTTTCTGCATTCCCTGGTTTAACTGTAATTTTGATTTGGTATGCTTGGTATGTACCAACGCATAGCCACTGTGAACGTTAACCTTTGGATGCTTCAGCGCTGCTTCGATTACAAAAAGCCGGTCGTCGCGAAAAGCAAAGTCGGGCCGGTGAGGGATATCTTCAATAAATGATCTTTTAAATAAATAAGCTGAATAATGCGAACTGTCGCATTCGCCCAATTGCTGCGCAATAAAGTCATCACATTCCACCCATATATGCTGCGACAATTGTTTGCCGTTTTCATCAACCAAAGTATAGCCGCTTACTACAATATCGCTACTGTTTCCTTCGGCAATAGTAAATTGTTCGTCAATCGCGCCCGCTGCAATGCTATCGTCCGAATCTAAAAACTTAATGTATTTTCCTTTGGCAATTGCAAAGCCACTGTTTACCGCCCAGCATTTACCCCAATTGGTTTGCTGCAAAATAACAATACCTTTTTGCTGCTTAAGCCAGTCTATCGTTCCATCAATACTGCCATCATCAATTACAATGATCTCAACGGCGCAATTGCTATACCGGCAGCTCTCAACCGCTTTGGGCAGCGACCAAAGGCGGTTATAGGTTGGAATGATAATGCTAACGTCCATTGATTTTTCCTTTACAACAATGCTTTTAATTTCAAATCAGGATACCTGTCGTACAGGTGTACAACGGGTATAACTTTATTATTTTGATTAACCAACTCGTTATCGCTGTTAAGCGTTACGCTTTCAAGGTTTTCAAGGGTAACCACCTCCTGTGTAGGATTTTCAATCACTGCACATTCAGGGAAATAGTTATTGTATATCATATAATTATGCACCCCCTGGTCGAATCCGCCAAGGCCTGTAAGGCCACCTGTAATTTGCGCCTGCACAACAATCATTTTCTCAAGATAATCCAGCATCCTGTCAACCGAACCAATGGTAGTACCTGAGCATATGCTCTTTTTATCTTTTAGGGCCGCCAATGCTTTTTTTCCGAAAGCATGTTTTATCCAGTACGAGGTGTAAAAATTGTGTTCTATTGATTCATCCTGTTCGTAAAACTTCAGCACTTCGTCTTTCAAACCGGCGAAAGGATCAGCCTGGAAAACAACATCCCTCACATCGGTGGTTAATATGTATTTATACTTGTTTTTATTGGCAAGCATATAATCATAATAATAGCAATACCGCGATCCTGAAATCAGGTGGAATATCTTTAAATACCTGCTCAACTTGTTTATTTTATCGGGACCATTATTCAGCAGGTTAAATAAAAGTTTATGCGGTAAATAATGGACTTTCCAGAGCCTTGACTGCGCATATTTTTTGGCAAATGAAATCGCGCTGTCTTTTATAAAAATTAATTTTACTCCATGTAGCAGCAGATTGCTTTTTGTTTCCTCATCAACACTTTCGCTTACCAATATTGCTATGTCGCCATCAAAATTTATTTTTTTCAATGAAGTAAAAAAATACTTCATTGCATCATATTTATACCCTGTTGCCGCCCCGATAATTAAATTTTTTCTCATGTTATAATCTTTCCGATCGTTTTATGGCCCTCGTACCAAAAAATATTTTATAAACGGGCCTCAGCAGATTTTTTGCGCTCTCCTTTATTCGCTCAGGTAATTCAATAGTAATCGCAGCCGATATTTTACGCCAGGCAGTTAACTTATTCGTACTCGCCGCCTGCAAAAGGCAGGCATCTTTTTTATACTGGTAGTTCAATGAGTGGTGCCCCAGGAAATGAATGATCAAAGGATGTACCTTTTCAAAAGGGTACCAATCCTGGTGTAAAGGGCTTGGTTTTGGCGGATTATACAAGCTTGTTTTACCCTTTATAACATCGGTAGCATATTTGCCCGGGCAGGATAGCGGGTCACTCATGATCGTCCCATCGTCAGCAATAGGTTTTTCATCGTTCAATGCCATAGCCAATGCGATGATTACCTCGTCATTTGGCCGTTCGCGCAGGCGCACAAATCCTATTTCGTCATACTGGGTTTCCAGTTCCCGGGCCAGACCGTAAACTTTTGCGGCTTTGCTGCCATTTTCCAGGTAATAGATCCCTCCATTAAATTTGGGCAGTTGTTTAACAGTGAATTTTTTGCAGATGGCTGCAACGTTACCAAACCACTCCCCTATTGAAATATAGCCACCAACAACAGAAACTGAATGCCCTTCAAATTTTTTGAAAATGCTCTCCATATTTCCATAAATCAAACAATCACTGTCAATAAAAAGCGTTTGTCCTGCAGGAGCCAGCTTATCAAGATGCAATT
>NZ_CAIWNH010000069.1 GCF_903913935.1 uncultured Mucilaginibacter sp. | reverse complement strand
TCCCAGCAGTGCAGGTCGCGGTATATGGCAAATGATGTAACCGCAAGTTTGCGTGCCCTGATATCATAGTTGGTGTTGTATTGAACTTTCCATTTTGATGTTAAATTCACATCGCCGCTTAACATAATCGTATTGGTAGTATTGGTACTGGTAATATTATTATTATAGCTAAAACTATAATTAAACGATACGTTCCATGGTACATTAAAGTCGACGTAGGCACTAGGGTCGCTGTTGATAACCGCCAGCCTTTGCGCCTGCTGCGGATTGATGGTTTGCAATGTACTGCCTGATTGTACAGGCGTTTTTGGATTAAAAGTAGTTGAGTTTAAGCTGCCGCTCATTGAAAAACTAAAGGACGTAAGCGTTGGGAATTTGCCATGCTGCCAGGTATACTGGTTTATTTCGTGGGTGTATCTCTGTATTTGTCCGTTTTGAATTGAATCAAGCACCTGGTTAACGTAAGGATTTAGCGACCCAAAGAAACTAAGATTTACCTTTTGATTAAAGATAGCCGAATGCGCAGAAAAAGATATAGGCGATAACCTGAGCGAATCCTGTGCGAAATTATAGAACGTTGAAAAAGTTAACCCCTGCAAAATGGCAACCTTTTTTGGTTTTCCGGAGGTATCAGTTGCTTTCGGTTTAAATTTTGCCTCAATGGTGTTATCAAGGCTTAACCCGATGCCGGCTTGTTTGCCTCCGGACGGAAAACCATCTTCAAAAATTGAATAAGTTTGACTTGAATATGGGTATGGAATAACTGCGTTGCTTACGGCTGTTTTATAATACCCAAAACTCGGCTGCGAAAAATCAGGATTATAATTAAAGCTAACCGAAGGCGTCATCACATGCCGTATCGCTATCAGGTTGCCTTTTTTAAAGCTGATAGTACTGTATACCTTTGTAGAAAGGCTGGTACTTAAATTATAAATCCCCGCCCTTTTAAAACCGTTTAATGTGTCGGTTACCATAGAATCGAGGCCGGAGATACTTCCCCTGGCAAAATTTTTCCTGATGGTTTGCAGGTACCAGTGTTCCGTGTAGTTTACATTGGAACTAAATTGAAAATATTTGAAGACATTTAAACTTAAGCCAATGGGAATATTATGGGTGATACTGGTTTGCAGGTTTTTAATGAGTGTATTGCCCTTAAAAAGTTCAGCTTCGGGCAAATTATTTATAGAATTATTTGCCTGCAAGCTATAGCTGATGGTTAATTTTTGATACCATTTTGGATCTCCTACCCTTTCTTTTGAATCAAAAGGGCTAAGTGAGGCCATTGAAAAGCTCAAAGTTGGCAATTGCAGCGAAATCGTTTTATTGGTAAGGTCCTGGCTGTGGCCAAGGCCAAGGCTCATATTAAAAAGCGATCCCCATGTTTTACTATAGTTAATTGTTGATCGCAGGTTGTTTTGCGTAAGGGCCTGGATGTTATAATTACTGTAAGAAGGGTTGTTTGAATAAAAGGTTGACGTACCAGCGTTTACTGAGGCGCTGAACGTGCTTCCGGGGTGTGCGTTTGGATCCTGGCTATGCGACCAGGTGACGTTAAAGTCTTTGGTTGCCGGATCTCCCTGGAGCCCGTAATTGTGCGAGCCATAGCTTAGGGATAAATCGCCTGAATATTTATACCTTTTTAAATAGTGCATCGTACTATTCAACTCATACGCTCCTTTTGAATATACAGTACCGGTGGTAGTGAGGTCCAGGTAATCACTTATGGCGAAATAATAGCCAAAATTGCGGAGATAGAAACCAAGCTTTTGATCTTCACCAAAGGTAGGAATGATAATACCTGAGGTTTTGGTATCCGGCTTGGGGAAAAAGCCAAAAGGAATAGCTAAAGGGAGCGGAATCCCTTCTATTTCAAGGTAAGCCGGCCCGGCAATTATCCGGTTTTTTTCGGCAATGCCCCGCGTAATTACTATCCCGAAATGTGTATCAGGATATGGCAGATCGCAGGTACTAAAAATTACGTTACGGTAAGCAACTTCTGTTGAATCTAATTTTTTTGCAACACCGCCCGATAAGAAGTTACCATCCTGGTCGGATGCAGGGTTATAGAGTTTACCTTTTTTAGTTTTATAATTAAACAATAAAGAGTCAGACAATAATGGTTTATCTTTTCCCTGTTTGGAAATTGGCCGGCCAACATATCGGTGAGTTACCGGATCCTTCCGCCCCCGGGCAAAAAGCAGGTGATTTTTTTGGTCGACGCGTATATAATCAGCATCCAACTCAAAATCTTCATAAGTAACCCGGGCATTCCCATATAAATAAGTAATCTGGTGCTCCTGGTCAACAAGGGTTGAATCATCGGCATGGGATTTCACTTCTGATTTAAGGCTGCTGTTATTTTTTGTGGTATCTGTTACGCCCCCGGATTTTTTTATTGGCGTAGTTGAGTTAGATTTTTTATCTTTAAGCAGTTTACGATCTTTAATAGAATCCAGTTTTATTATTGTATCTGCAGACGGCTTATACGTAAATGAATAAGAATTCCGTTCATGTGAGTAGGCAGTCACATTGGCTATTAAAATAATTGCAAGCAGAAAAAGTAAACAGATGAATTTCAAAATAGATAATGAATAGTATTTTTGCAGATATTGTTAACAGCGTTCAAAAATAATGAAAAATAAGGCATTGAAAAGATTGATTTACGGTTTATCGTTATTACTAACATTTGCGCCTGTATATTCTTTTGCATTAACCACTCATACTAAACATGATACCGTTACAACAACCGGTTATAAACTGCGAACAATTATTGTAGATCCCGGGCACGGCGGCAAGCCATCTGGTACTACAGGTAATTATTCTCACGGCGCATCCGGCTCATATTCATCAGAGAGAAATGTAACGCTTGCGTTGGCACTTAAATTGCAAAAAGAGTTAGAAAAAGAATTACCCAGCATTAAAGTAGTGCTAACCCGAACTACCGAAGATGACATTTCTTTTCAAAGGCGGGCCCAAATAGCTAATGAAAACAAAGGAGATCTTTTCATTTCCTTACATTGTAACTCATTACCGGACAGGCATATTCGCGAAGTTGTTGGGCATAAACACCATAAGCCTGTATACCGGACGATTGAAATCCCGGATCATTCGGGCAGAGGAGTATTAATGCTCGTTTATGGTTTTCACCGTTCCAAAGAAGAAGAAAACGCGATAAAAGAAAACGTGATCGAAGGTGGTGATTCTGAAATGAATGCAAGCCCAGACCCGAACGACCCTGAATCGATGATACTGATGAACGAGTATAAACGCAAATATCGAAAGCAAAGCATACACCTTGCCGAATTGATTGATGGTGAACTTGTTGATACTGATGGTCGGCATAATGAGGGCATTAGAGAACAAGGTATATACGTATTGTGCCACAGCGCTATGCCTGCGGTGTTGGTTGAAACAGGGTATATTGATAACCCCGATGATGAAGCCTATTTGAATTCTGAAAAAGGCCAGGATGAAATTGTAGCCTCAATTGTAAGGGCAATTGAAAATTATAAAGCCGAAGTTGAACAGGTTTCGCCATAATAACCGGTTAAGCTGGAAATTATATTTCCGTTTGTCTATCAAAAACACAAGAAATTATCATAATAAATAATATATGAGATTTATATGTCAGAATTGTGAATTGGCATAGCTAATTTAGCTGCCTGATCAGTCTGTCATCTCAAAACTGAAAATGAAAATAACAAACGAAACAAAAATCGGCATATTAACCGTTATCGGAATAGCCATACTTATTTTAGGATATAGTTTTTTAAGGGGTGATGATGTTTTTTCGGGGACGAATAAATTTTATGCTGTTTATAGTAGTGTGGACGGTTTGACAGTATCAAAACCCGTTCTGGTAAACGGCTTCCAGATCGGCAGGATCTCAAAAATGAAATTGCAGCCCAATGGCAGTACCGTGGTCGAACTTAGTGTTGACCACCAATATATAGTCCCTAAAAACACGCTTGCAAAACTGGTTAGTACGGATCTTTTGGGAAGCAAGGCCATTGTTTTCGTGTACGGAAACAGCAATTTACCCGCACAGGACAAAGACACTTTAAGGGCAGATATCCAGGGGAGTTTAGCTGAAAGTTTACAGCCGATTCAAATGAAGGCGGAAAAACTGATCAGCAAATTAGACTCATCACTTGCTGCTATAAACAAAATACTGAATCCGAATTTTCAAAAAAATGTTGACCGGAGTTTCGCCAGCATCGCCAATTCGCTGCAAACACTTGAAGGCACCACTAAAAAAATTGACGAGCTGGTAAGCACGCAAACCGTGCACATTAATTCCATCATGTCAAACACCGAAACGGTGACCTCCAATTTAAAAACCAGTTCAGCAAATCTAAATGGCATTACTGCGAATTTTGAAAAAGTAAGTAATGATGTGGCCAATTCAAATATCAAACAAACCCTCGACAACGCCAACAAAGCAATGGCTGATCTGCAGTCGACCATCAGTAAAATTAATACCAATAATGGCACTTTGGGAATGCTGCTAAACGACAAACAGGTTTATGACAACTTACAAAATGCAACTAATAACCTTAACAGCCTGTTTATTGATATCAAAGCACATCCTAAAAAGTATGTAAGCTTTTCAGTATTTGGAGGCAAGAAATAATAGTTGACGGTCGGCCGTGTGCAGTTGGCAATTCTTTTTCTGCAGACGGCACACGTCGAACTGCAAACTCAATGCAACTACCCGATTTCAAAAACCCGGCCTTCAATAGCGAGTTCGGTTTCGGGGAAAACGCTCCGGGCTTCATCCAATAATTCATTCAACGTTTTGTAGCGGGCAGAAAAATGACCGATAATGAGTTTTTTTGCATTTGATTTGATGGCAATTGCGGCGGCCTGCAATGCTGTAGTATGATGGGTTTCAATAGCCCGTTCAAGCATGTTGTTTAAAAAGGTAGCTTCATGATACAGCAGGGTAGCATTCTTTATCTGGTCAATATACCAATCGCCCGGCAATGTATCCGAGCAATACACATAGGTCTTCGGCTCGCTTGAATCTGTAGTCAGTATATCATTTTTATATAGCTTACCGTCGGGTGCGGTGTAATCAGCACCTTTTTTTAGTGCAGAAAAGTATTCAACGGGTATCTTTAATTCTTCAACCTTTTCTTTGATCAGTTTACGCATCCGCTTTTTTTCCCTGAATAAAAAGCCGGTGCAGGCCATCCGATGATCAAGCGGAATGGTCTCAACGGTAACATCAGCGTTATCAAGGATAACCGCAGCAACTTCTGCATTGGTAAACTTGTAGTTCACCTCATATTCCAACGCTGTTTCGGAAAATTTCAGCTGGATATCGATGATCTCCTTCAGATTGGCGGGGCAAAAAATATTCAAGGGTTTGTCCCGACCATTTAGCTGCATGGATGAAAGCAAACCAATAAGGCCAAGGTAGTGGTCACCATGAAGATGGCTGATAAAAATATGGTCAATACGCCTGGCTTTAATGTCAAATTTTAACATTTGCTGCTGGGTACCTTCACCACAATCTACAAGGTAAAGACGCTCGTTAATATTGAGCGCCTGCGCGGAGGGATTTCGATTAAAAATGGGAGTTGCCGAACTGCTGCCAAGTATTGTAACTTCAAATTTCATACCTGGTAAACAATCAGGTTGTTTATTTTGCTTCTTTTTTTAATTCTTTTTCAATTTCTTCCATAAACACCAGGTCAATTGCCTCTTCAGGTGTAGGAACAATAGTTAGAACATTGTCGAGCTGGGAAATTGTTACTAACCTAGCCACCGCATCATTTAAACCGGTTAAAATAAAAGTACCTGAAGCGTTTTTGCATAAACGATGACCGACAAGTAAACTGCTTAATCCTGAAGAATCGGC
>NZ_CAIWNH010000068.1 GCF_903913935.1 uncultured Mucilaginibacter sp. | reverse complement strand
GCATCTTCTTCAATAGCACCGTTGCCGCGATGGGTGGTTGCCCTTGATCCTTCGGGGATACCGCTTAAATATTTATTGGTTAAAAGGCCTTGTGCCAATGGCGAAAACGGAATACAGCCCACGCCATTCTCTCCCAACACGTCCATTAAACCACCCTCAACCCAGCGGTCGAACATTGAATATTTGGGTTGATGGATCAGGCAGGGCGTACCTAAATCTTTCAATATGGCAATCGCCTTTGCTGTTTCTTCTGGCTGGTAGCTGGATATACCTACGTAAAGCGCCTTACCCTGGCGAACGATCAGGTCGAGTGCAGTCATGGTTTCCTCCAGCGGGGTTTCGGGATCCGGACGGTGGTGGTAAAATATATCCACATATTCCAGGCCCATTCTTTTTAAACTCTGGTCGAGGCTGGCAACCAAATATTTTTTTGAACCCATATCGCCATAAGGGCCCTCCCACATCGGCCAGCCAGCTTTGGTGGAGATGATGAGTTCATCGCGGTAAGATTTAAAATCATCTTTATAGATCTTCCCAAAATTCTCTTCAGCCGATCCCGGAGGCGGCCCGTAGTTATTTGCCAGGTCGAAGTGGGTGATACCGGCATCAAAAGCCGTTCTTAAAATATTCTTTGCATTTTCCTGCTTGTCGATATCGCCGAAATTATGCCACAGCCCTAATGAAACGGCGGGCAGCTTTAGTCCGCTGTTACCGCAGCGGCGGTATTCCATATCCTGGTACCTTTGTTTGTTTGCCAAATAGATCATATTCAATAATTTTAGTTTTCTGGTTCAATGGGGATGGTATTACTGATAAAAGCGATATGCTTGCTATCAGGCGACCATGAAGGTGTCCCGCCGTAAAAATAAGCTAATACTTTTGTAGTTCGGCCGCCAATTGGCATTAAACGGATATAAACATATTTGCAGGGTATTGGTATAAAATTGAACTTCAGCTTTCAATGTGGTTTATTTTATTGGATTGACGACGATCAAAATTAGATTATACGCTAAAAGATGTCTAATTTAGCGATACATCATTACTACTTCATGCCCTGAATTATATTGTAAAATGGACTTTATCGTTTTCTTTTGCATCCTCAGAAAAAATACGCGTTGGTACATGGGTAAAAAATGGTTGTTGCTTTTTATATTGATCGGCTTTGGTTACGCTAAAGGCCAAAACCCCATCGGGTTACCCAATATCATTTCTTATTCGCGGAGTGAATATAACGCAGGATTGCAAAACCGCGGCATCGCACAGGACAAAAACGGTATTCTTTATTTTGCAAACAGTGAGGGCCTGCTCAGTTTTGATGGTACCTACTGGAAACTTTATCCGCTGCCTAATAAAACCATTGTAAGATCTGTTGCGGTGGCCCCCGACAATAAGATATATGTTGGTGGTCAGAATGAAATAGGCTATTTCGCCCCTGACAAAAACGGCACGCTGGTTTATACTACCCTAAAAACGCTATTGCCCGGCGCGATAAGCTCTACCAGGGATATTTGGGACATCGTACCCTATAAAGGCAAGTTGTTTTTCAGGTCGCAAGGCCATATTTTTATATTTGACGGGCAAAAACTAAGCTATTACGAACCGGTATCACAATGGCAGTTTTTAGGTTCGTGCAATACCCGCCTATTTGCCCAGGATGCAAAAAAAGGCTTGTTCGAGTTTACAATGGGGAAATGGTCGCCGTTACCAATCAATGATCCTTACCCGAAAAACTGGTCCATAACTTCCATTTTGGGCTTAAACAGAGACAGCATTTTGATCACCACCCTAAAGAATGGAATTTTTATTTTATCGAACCAAAAATTAATTGCTTTCAAATTCAGTGGGAACAACCCTTTTGAAAACCAATTGCTTTTATGCGCACGGCTGACGGATGACCATACCATTGCTGTTGGCACCCAGATGAACGGCTTGTATATTATTGATGAAAGAGGAACGGTAATAGAAAACCTG
>NZ_CAIWNH010000067.1 GCF_903913935.1 uncultured Mucilaginibacter sp. | reverse complement strand
CTGAACCATTCTTAATCCAGTCAATAGCCGCCTTGCGCTGGGCCTTGGTGCATAACGATTCATCACCGCACACAATCCGCATAGTTGATGGGTTGTTCCATGATGATAAAATATGCCGCGCATTGGCCAGGTTTGAAGTAAAAATAATGGCCGTTTGGATATTATTATCATCGAAATGATTACGCATATCCTCTATCGCGTCATCAATAATAACGTCAAATTTAACCCCGGCCGCGTCTTTATTAAAATCATCGCCAGACATTTTTACGCCGTTAATATCCACAGCCACGCCATTATTCAATGTTTCAATATGGCTTAAATGGCCTGCATCGATGAGCGATTTAATGCCGGGCTCAATTGACGTGTCATAAACTTTATCGGTAAAAAAAGGTAACGCCTTAATACTCGTTTCGTGCAGTTCGCCTTGGTCTAGCCTGTAGCCAGTGGCCGTAACTCCAATAACAACGATAGACGGGTTAATTCTTTTTAAACTGGTAATGATTTTTTGGATTTGGCTTGGCTTTTGGTCGATTGGCTTCCATGCCAAGCGGTGACACTCGTCGCACAAAATAACATCAAAACTGCCCGCCTTCGCCCTTAAATTAACAAAACTGGATGACATGGCAATAACCGCTTGTCTTGAGTGTTGCCGCTTGTTTAGCTGGCCGCAAACGATACCAAGGGCGCTTTTTTTTTCCATGTAGTCCCACGCTTCCGTGTGGTTTTGCTCGACCAACTCTAATCTAGGCACTAGCTGAAGCACCCTTTTTCCGTTATTTATATAATGATTTGTTAATGCCGCTAGACACAGCGATTTCCCGAGACCAGTCATTAAAACAGCATACGGCCTGCATTCCGGGCTTTTAGCTGCTTTAAATAGCGCATTACAGGCGTCTTTTTGATAACCCCTTAATTCTTTTTTCATTTTATTCCAAAAGCCTCAGTGGAATTTCAATAATCTTCAAATCCTGAATAAATCGCTCACACTCCACAGCGTCCTGAAAGATGGTCTTTTCCAGTAATTTATTTGCCGCTATTTCTTTGCGTAATTTTTCCGCTTTTGCGGATGAACGTTCTTTTAGAAATCGCGTCAATATTTGAATCGTTTTGTAACATTCGAGTTCATTTAGCTGTATATATCCTTTATCCCCCGTTATTTGTATGCTGACTTCTTTTCGCTTACCGCTAGAGCAAAAAGTCACAAAGTTAAGATCGTTAATTTCGTCAAATTGAGTAGACATTATTTTTATCCCATAAAAAAAGCCGGACTATCGTTAGTTCAGACGGGGCGAAAATTCGACCACCTAACGAAAAATCCAGCTTTGTTTAAATTTTCTTATCGGGTCTGACTCCGAGGTTTTATTATAGCATGTTTATTTTATTCTTAACGAATCAGTGCGCACCAACGTCACGCCAGGCAATTCGGGATTAGTTGCGGTGTAATGCACTTGGTCTAGACGCCCCGTGCCCGTCTGAATAGTCGCCCGTAATGATGCTGCTATTACCGACTTAACAGGTTTTTTGTGCTCGGGAACGGCAGGAACAGTAATGGTAAATGCTTCCGGTAATAACTCAGGGTCAAAATTTGCATCAAATTGCAGTGCGCCTGGCGTTAATGCCCTGCTGATTTGAAAAAGTTCACCGCGCGACTCTTTGATATTGTGCACAACCATAAAATCCAGCGCCATTTGCCTAAAAAACTCTAACCGATTGGTTGCGGTTTTTTTCTTTTTAG
>NZ_CAIWNH010000066.1 GCF_903913935.1 uncultured Mucilaginibacter sp. | reverse complement strand
TGCCGCAAAAGACGTACCCCATGGGCCGATGGCTGCAGTAAGGTCGCCGGCAAATACAACCAAGCCCCTTTTTATGTCGCCCGCGCCTGCCACCGGAATCGGAGCAGTTGACGGAAAACCCGACAACATTCGGGCTGAATCAATATATGGCCCCTTCGGCCCCATTTTTTTAGGCGAATGACAATCATTGCAACCGAGGGTAGTAACCAGGTAGTTGCCCCGTTTCACCAGGCTGTCTTTTGAGGGCGGTGTAGCTGTGGCAGCTTCCTTAACTCCTTTGGCGGGATCGCATGAGTTTAACGACCATGCAAAAATTGCAATAATGAAAATAGCGGTTAGTTTTTTCATGTTTTGGGCTTTAATTGTAAATAGTTATCAGGTAATCAAATATAAAAAAATTACAGGTAATCCAAATAAAATCAAACGGTTGCAGTAATTTCTTATCTTATTGAAAAAAGGCATTAGGTTAATCAGAAAAACAAAAAATTCAAAAGCCCAGGGCTTTGTTGGAAAATTTCTCAAATATTTTATCTTTACAGTGTTAAACATTTTTACACTAACTGACCCTAGTATTTAAAAACAAATGAAACTAAAAATCACTTTACTTTCCTTATTCGCTGCCGGAGTGCTTTTTTACAGCTGTAAAACAAAAGCGCCTGCAGACAATCGCCTTGGCAATGCCACCCGCGAAGACAAAAATGGCTGGATCTACATCCACCTTGCCGGTTCGCCAGGTAATATCGGATATCAGCACGGCTACCTTGTCGCCAAAGAAATTGATACCATGATCAAGGTTTTGCAATATTACCTGCCTAGCAGCAGCGGTAAAGATTGGGCCTTTTATCGGGGCGCCGCACAACGCTTTTTATGGAAGAAGATCGACAAGGAATACCAGGATGAAATAAAAGGTATTGTAGACGGCTTACAGGCCAAAGGATTTAAATATGACACGCTGGATATCGCCGCGATGAACGCCTATTATGAGTTGCCGGGATACTATGTTCCCACGCTGATGAACAAGGTGAAACCCGGCAGCGGCGACAACCGTGCACCGGGCAATTGCAGCGCCTTTATCGCCACCGGCAGTTATACTAAAGACCATAAAATTGTGATCGCCCATAATAACTGGACTGACTATATTGTAGGCGAACGCTGGAATGTAATTGCTGATATCAAGCCAGAAAAAGGAAATGAATTTTTAATGGATACTGGTCCAGGCTTTATTCATAGCGGGGATGATTTTTTAGTCACCAAAAGCGGCATCATGATCACTGAAACTACGATTACGCAGTTTAAAGGATACGATACCACCAAAACACCTGAGTTTGTGCGCGCGCGGCGTGCGGCACAATATGGCAACAGTATTGATGACGTGGTGAAAATAATGACCACCGACAATAACGGCGGTTATGCCAACGACTGGCTGATAGGCGATACCAAAACTAACGAAGTAGCTAAACTGGAACTGGGCCTCATCAACTATAAAGTGTGGCGCTCCAAAGACACTGCCTTTGTCGGGACCAACTTCGCTACTGACCCTAAGCTGGTGAAAGAAGAGACTACCTTTGATGTAAACGACCCAACTACCTCGCCAAATGCCCGCAAGAAACGAATGGCGCAATTGGTACATGAAACCTATAAAGGCAAGCTGGATGATTCCACCGGCAAAACTATTGAAGGGGACCACTTTGATGCGCTTAACAACAAATCGACGTATGACCGTTGCGTAATTGACGGGCACGTGGACCAGGACCCATTGGGCTGCAAGGAATTTAACGAAGCACCTTACTTCCCGATGGGCGCTGTTCAGGGGAAAGTTGCGACTGCCGACGAAGCAGCAAAAATGCAATTCTGGGCACATATGGGCCATCCCGGTGGCGACGATTTCCTGGCAGCGCCATTCTTAAAGGCACATCCTGAATATGCAAAAAGCCAGGGCAAATATTTGAGAGATATGAAGGCCTATCCATGGACCTTGTTTACAGCATCAAAGTAAACTGCCGATTTTAATCAGCTTTTTTTTAAAAGTAAAAACCCGGATGACACTGAATTTGGTTCAGTATCATCCGGGTTTTCTGTTATTTAACCGGCCGTCGTTATTCCATCATCAACCTTCTGATCAATTCAGCGCTTTGCTTATTCCCTTCTTCCAGTCTTCCCTTAAAAAAAGCCTGCACATCATTAAAGTGCTTTTTATAGCCTTCCATGTCGCCATAACCGATAATGGACGACCATTCCCTCACCGCTGAATGAAACTCCAGGTCATCGCCACGGATGGTTTTATCGTAAACGGCAGTAAGGATTGATTCTTCCAGTAACTCCTCATTTTTAAACAAGTATTCGGCGATACCCAGGCGCAGGCGGAAAGGCGGCGTCTGGCAGATGAGGTTATCGTAGGGATTTACGCCCAGGTGGTACCAGGCATCAACCATACTTAAGATGCTTAAATGCGAATTTGGTTTTTGATGCTCCGGCTTTTGGCCAAGGGCAAACTCCCTCATCACCGTATCATTCAGCATGATCGGTTTGCGGATTTCATGGAAAACAAAATCGCGTGCGCGGTAAAGGCGCTGGCGGAAAGCCTCTTCCTCCTCTTTTATCATCAGCTTAAACAATTCCGACTCGGACACCGCATACCGCTTAACCTGCTGCCTGGCGTAAGGGTTCATGATGGCTAAACCACCGTATACATGCGCCTTGTAGCTGAAGATCCGCAGGGTGGTCAAAATCTTTACATTGTCGATGCCACCCACATACGATGCATTTTCCCATGGAAAAAAACCGGCCTCTTTCCAGGCAGTGCCCATACTCTCAAAACCTACGTGGGTTACGGCCTGTGTATCGGCCACAATTTTATCATGATCGTGGTAATTGGCTATTTCAACAATATCAGTTTCCAGCGCAGTAAAAAGGTCCAGCATCCGTTGGTATGCCTCCTCATCGGCTCGATGGTTTATAAGGATCAGTTTCTGGCCCTTTGGGGCAAAACCCGGCCCGTGCATGGCATGAAAGGTAACGATCTGCGCGTCGGCAGGGAGGTATTTTTCAAAAGTCTCTATCTCGGGTGTTTTAACCGAAGTTTGGCCAGCAACAATAGCGCCGTATTTAGTGGCGGGGCCACATTCGGCCACCACCCTTGCCAGGCTTTCGGCTTCAACGGAATAGATGATCAGGTCGGAAGTCCGGGAAACATCTTTCCCGTTATCCATAATGTGTATTCCAAAAGGGTTAAGTTCATCTTCCAGCTTTTGCCTGTTATCGGGCAGGTCGCAGCCGCAAACCTGGTAACCGGCCGTTGCAAATGCTTTCGCATACAAACGGCCCATATCTCCCAGGCCAATCATGCCTATATTCATGGTGCTAAGATAGGAGAAAGTCCGGAAAGTCAGTAAAGTCCGGAAAGTCAAGTAGTCCGCAAAAAGAATTTGAAGTGAGCCACGCTTTTCATTTTATAAACTTTTTTCTTTCGGATTTTCGGACTTTCCCGACTTTCGGACTAAAAAATATCACGTTTCTCACATCTAAATGGTAATTTTACTTTATAAACCCGCTTTTATGCTAAGGATAAAAATAATTGTACTGCTCATTTGCTTTATATCTACCGCGAGCTTTGCCCAGGATACGGTGAAAAGAAAGCGGCACCATATCTATAAATACACCGGCGCTGCTTATCATCAATATAAAATTGACTCAGCCGCTAAAGCTGCGCAGCAGCACGCCGCAGTTCAGCCGCCTCCTGTTCAACAGGCCGCAGTAAATAAAGGTACCGTAAAGAAGGATACCACAGCGCCGGCCCCTGCACCTGCAAACAATAGCCTTAACAGCCAGTACCAGTATCTTTTATCCAAGGTATACCATTACCAGCAGCCACTGATCTCCGCGTTGTGGAAAAATGCTTCGGATACGTTGAACACCAACCGCGCAAGGTTGAATACTGCCTTAAAAAAGCTGGGTGTACAAAGTAAAACTATCGACAGTTTAAATACCCAAATCAACGCCAAAGACGCAGAGATAAATAAGGTAGACGGAATCGAAATCTTCGGGTTGCTCCTCTCAAAAACCACTTATAACCTCATCGTTTGGGGTCTGGTAATTCTTTTTGGTGTGATTGCTTTGGTGGTGATCATTCGCTCAGGCAGTTTAAAGCGTGAAGCTACCTACCGCACCCAGCTTTACAGCGAACTGGAAGAAGAATTTAAAACCTATAAAACCAAAGCCAACGAAAAAGAAAAGAAACTTGCCCGCGAGCTGCAAACCGAGCGCAATAAGCTGGACGAGTTGCTGGGGAGATAGTTCGTCTGAATCAGAATTTTCAGAATTAAAGAATTCTCAGAATAATATTTTTTTCATACTCAATTGCGATGTCAGTTATCAAACCAACACTACGCATTTTTGATTATTACAAAACATTTGATTCAATTATGATAACGGTTATCGACCCGGTGGGGAATAGGATCACGTTTATCGAAAAG
>NZ_CAIWNH010000065.1 GCF_903913935.1 uncultured Mucilaginibacter sp. | reverse complement strand
TGCCAAAGCGGTAAAAAAAGAAGATCGCTGATGAGCACCTATTCGGGGATAAAAACCTGGACGACCGGTACCGAAAGCCAGATCTTCTGGAGTGCCGCCAACGGGGATAACCATCAATCATACGTGATGCAGGCCGTTTGGGACGGCAAGAAGATCAGCATTAAAAATGCCTTCGCCTTTAAACCTGTCGCGCCCTCGCCGATGGCCCTGCCTAATGAATTGCTGATCCGTACCGAAAATTATAAAGATTACCTGTACGTGGTACTAAACGGCAATAACCAAATCGTAAAAATCGACCTGAGCACAAATAATACCCTGTGGACCAAACCAACGGGGGTTGCCCCTTACGGCATTGCGTCGGTAGGCAATCAACTGTTCATTACCAACTGGGGCGGCCCTATGCCAACAGACACAGCGGGCAGGGAAACCGCAGGCGTACCCTACGGCAGTACTTATACCGACCCAAAAACCGGCGCCACCGCAACCGGCAGCGTACAGGTTATTGACCCGGCTACGGGAGATATTACAAAGGAAATAGCGGTTGGCCTGCACCCAAATGTGATTATCCCTTCCAAAGACGGACGGTTTTTATATGTGGCCAATGCCAATAGTGATAATGTATCGGTGATATCGGTTGCTGCATTGCAGGTAGTGGAAAATATACCTGTACGGCTGATCCCTGGTCAAAAAGGGTATATCGGGGATTCGCCCAATGCACTTGCCATCAGTGCCGACGGAACCACCCTTTATGTGGCCAACGGGCTTGATAATGCGGTAGCGGTAATTAAACTGGGGGCAGGTTCATCGGCAAAGGGTTCGGGAAAAACTACGATCAAAGGCTTTATACCAACTGAAGCCTATCCCGGAGGCCTACTGGTTGACGGCAACATAATATTTGTAACCAACCTGGAGGGCGAAGGTTCGCGGGTAAGCACAAAGGAATTTAAAGCGAAGGACGTACCCGACGAGGTAACTGCTTATAACTCGCACCATGAGCTGGCAACCGTATCCATTATCCCTATCCCCAGCCAGGGGCAGTTAAAACAATATACCGACAGAGTAAAAGCCCTCAACTTAACCTTCAGGGAAGAGATAGCTCAACTGGTACCGCGCAAAAACATCGCCCCCAAACCTATTCCCGAACGCATTGGTGAGCCATCGGTATTTAAGCATGTGCTTTACATCATAAAAGAAAACCGCACCTACGACCAGGTTTTAGGCGATATGACACAGGGGAACGGGGAGCCCTCGTTATGTATTTATGGCGACAGCATTACGCCAAACCAGCATCAATTGGCTAAAGATTTCTTGTTGATGGATAACTATTATGCATCCGGGAAATGCTCGGCGGAAGGGCACCAGTGGACGGATGCGGCTATGGTAACAGATTATGTTGAAAAGAATGTGAGGGCCTGGTTCCGCAGCTACCCGCATGTGCAGGAAGACGCGCTGGTTTATGATGCGAATGGTTTTATCTGGAACAACGCGGCAGACCATGACAAAACAGTGAGGATATACGGGGAGGCGTCGAAACCGAATTATGGTGAAAACTTAACCTGGTCAAATATTTACGCCAATTACCAGGCAGGCCTGCCTTTTAAGTTTTATAATACCAGCACCATTTCGCGGGTGACGCCTATGCTGTCGCAAAATTATCCCGGCTCTGATGAACTGAAAATTACCGACCAGATCAGGGCTTCCGCATTTATAAAAGAATTGAAGGAATACGAGCAAAAGCCAGGCGACCAACTTCCCGAACTGATGGTAATGGCACTTTCCGTCGATCATACCGAAGGAACCCGTCCCGGCTTCCCAAAGCCAGAGGCCATGGTAGCTGACAATGACCTGGCCCTTGGCCGCATCATTGAAGCCGTTACCAAAAGCAAGTTCTGGAAAAACACGGTGATCTTTGTAACCGAAGATGATTCGCAAGCGGGCTGGGACCACGTCTCGGCATATCGCACAACGGGATTTGTCGTTAGTCCTTATAGTCGTTTGCAAAAAACAGTATCTACCAACTATAATCAAACATGTGTGGTACGGTCAATTGAACAGATTTTGGGTATACCCCCCATGAATATTATTGATGCTACCGCCCTTCCCATGTTTAATTGTTTTACTGACCGGCCATCCAATTTCATTTACCAGGCCGTGCCGAATCGGATCGCGCTCAATCAAATCAACCCAAAACTTGCCGCACTGAACGGGAAGGCACTCTATTTCGCCAGGGCGTCGTTGAGGCCGGAGTTTGATCATGTTGATGGTGGCAAAGATGATTTATTGAACCGCATTTTGTGGTATGCTGCTAAAGGCAAACAGGTTTATCCGGCGAAGCTGACCGGCAAAAATGATGACTGAAATAAGACGACGCGTTGGGAGCGAAAGCAATATTCTATTTGAATAAGGAAGTCCCGGCAAAGCCGGGACTTCTCCTCAACTAAACCTCAGGCTACCTCTCTTATGTGTTCTCAATACACTAAGCCTCTTGCAATAATTAAATATTTATTCTCATATTTATAAAATCAGCAATTTCATTTATGAAAAAACTACTTTTCTCTATTTTGCTACTACCCTTACATATGGCGGTAGCGCAACAGCACCAAATGTCAAAAAGCTATGTAGTTCCAGATGATACGCTCGTACAGCAAAAGCTGGGTAAATGGCAGGACCTTAAATTTGGCTTATTTATGCATTGGGGTACATACAGCCAGTGGGGGGTGGTAGAAAGCTGGAGCATATGCCCGGAGGACGAAGGATGGACACAACGTACAGGCCCCTATTCCACCGATTATTACGGGTATAAAAAAGCCTACGAAAACCTGCAAACTACTTTTAACCCGCAAAACTTTCACCCCGACAAATGGGTAAAGGCGGCCAAAGCCGCCGGCATGAAATACGTCGTTTTTACTACCAAACACCACGACGGCTTTTGCATGTTTGATACCAAACAAACTGATTATAAAATAACCAGTGTAAAAACGCCTTTTTCATCAGATCCGCGAAGTAATGTTACCAGCGAGATATTTAATGCTTTCAGGAAAGAAAATTTTATGATAGGCGCCTATTTTTCAAAACCAGACTGGCATTCGGAAAATTACTGGTGGCCCTACTTCCCGCCGAAAGACAGGAATGTAAATTACGACCCTGCAAAACACCCCGAGCGCTGGCAGAAATTTAAGGATTATACCTATAACCAGATACAGGAACTGATGACGGGTTATGGGAAAGTTGATATCCTGTGGCTGGATGGCGGCTGGGTTAGGCCAAAAAGCACCATTGATAGTTCAGTTGACTGGCAGCGAACCATTACCTATAACCAGGATATTGATATGCCACGCATTGCCACCATGGCCCGCAGCAAACAACCCGGATTAATTGTAGTTGACCGAACGGTTACAGGTCAATATGAGAATTATACTACCCCGGAGCAGCAAGTTCCAAATGAGCCTTTAGACCATCCTTGGGAAAGCTGCATTACCATGGGCAATTCATGGAGCTATGTACCTGTTGATCAATACAAATCGGCCAACCAGATCGTTACATTACTGGTAAAGATCGTTTCGCGCGGTGGAAATTTATTGATGAATATCGGGCCTGGCCCTGATGGTGATTGGGATCCCGTAGCGTATGAGAGATTAAAACAAATTGGCGAGTGGATAAAAATAAACGGTGAGGGTATCTATAACAGCACCTCAATAGCCCCCTACTCCGAGTCAAATATCTATTATACCAAATCAAAAAACACCAATACAATTTATGCATTCGTTTTATCAGAAAAGGATAAGGTTGAACTACCGCAAAACATAGCGCTGCATTTGAACGGTATCGCAAAAATTAAAAAGGTAAGTCTTTTAGGTAGCGACAAAAAATTGAAATGGGCAGTTAACGCCGATACCATCAGTATAAATATCCCGGCAGCTTTGCAGACCAATAACGGGCTAAATCAAGCCGCAGTTTTTAAAATTCAATATTAATTAACAAACAACAGACACATACTATTTGATATAATGCCGCCGACTAAATTGATCCAGCCGCAATTTTTACTTTATCTTCTTTTATTAACCACCGGCCTAAACGGCAGCATTTACGCCCAAAGCAGCAATGAGTTAAATTCAGGCTGGAAATGCGCTGATATAGGCAGTGTAAAAATCTCAGGGTACGAACTTTCCAAACCTGACTTTAATGCTAATAACTGGATGCGTGCTACCGTACCCGGCACTGTTTTAACTACCCTTTTAAATAACAAAAAGGTACCCGACCCATTTTTCGGGATGAATAATGAACAGATCCCCGATATCTACAAGACGGGTGCAGCCTATTATACCTATTGGTTTATCAAGGATTTTACTGAATCGCCTGTTACAAAGGGCAGCCAGGTTTATCTTAACCTGCGTGGGGTAAATTACAGCTGCGATATTTTCCTTAACGGCAATAAGCTAAATAAAACCTTGCAAAAAGGCATGTTTTTACGGTTTAGCTATAATATCACCACTTTTTTAGCCAAAAATGGCACTAATCGCCTGGCCATATTGGTATACCCGCCCGACGTTTTAGGCAATGCTAACGGCGGCCAGGGCGGCGATGGCACTATTGCCCGCAATGTAGGATTGCAATATACCGCCGGCTGGGACTGGATCCAGCCCGTACGCGACAGAAATACCGGAATATGGGACAAAGTTACCATACAAAAAACCGGCGCGGTGCGCATCAGCGATACGCATGTCGTTACCCTGGTGCCTGGACAAAGATTTCCTGAAGGGCCGCAAAAACCGGCAACCCTACAGCTTTCTACGGAACTTAAAAACTCCACTACCGTACCGGTATCGGGCACTTTAAAATTCGAGTTGGATGGAAAAACCGTTTCAAAGGCCGTTAGTTTGAAACCATTATCAACCCAACAGGTAAACTTTAACGACTATACGCTTCAAAACCCCAAACTTTGGTGGCCTAATGGCTATGGCCCGCAAAACCTTTACAACTTAAAGATCAGCTTCGTGGCTAAAGGCAATCAACTATCCGATGAGCAATCGCTTAAGGTTGGCGTAAGGCAACTGCAATCGGAATATAACGAACATACAGGCGGCAGACAGATAGAAGTAAACGGGCAAAAAATTTTTATTAAAGGCGGTAACTGGATCATCTCTGACGAGATGATGCGCCTTTCGGACGCCCGTTACGACGCTGAGGTACGCTTTCACCGGGATATGAACCTGAACCTGATCAGGGTTTGGGGCGGTGCCATGATTGAACGCCCTGAGTTTTTTGATGCCTGCGATAAATACGGTATCCTGGTTTTCCAGGACCTATGGGGATCAGGCGATTGCAACGGCCGCTGGATGGACCCTTTGAAATTGGACGACCAATGGACCCGGAGAAAATATCCCGATGACCATGGACTGTTCCTGCGCTCGGCAGAGGACCAGATCAAAATGGTGCGCAATCACGCTTCGCTGGCTATCTGGTGCGGAGGCAACGAGATTACCCCGCCTGAAGATATTTTGGTACCGCTGCGCGATAGTATTTTACCACGGTTGGATAATACCCGCTGGTTTGTAGACTACTCCAATTCTGATGCCATGTCACACAATACACTCGGCGACAATGGCGACGGGCCGTACGGCATCCAGCCGTTATCAGTATTTTGGGAACACCGGACTTTCCCTTTTAACTCCGAGGTTGGGTCGGTGGGATTGAGTGATTATGAATCGCTTAAACGATTTATTCCGACCAATCATTTGACGCAACCGGTTTATGATGAGGATACCCATAAAACAAAAACAGATGAAGTTTGGGATTACCATAAGTACATTGGTTATGACACCAGTGTAGCCCGGTATGGTAAAATAAAAAACGCCGAAGATTTTAGCAACAAAGCACAGTTAGTGAACTACGACCAGTATCGCGGCCTTGCCGAAGGCTTTACTTCGCACATGTGGGACTGGTACACCGGTTTCATCATCTGGAAGACTCAAAACCCATGGACGGCCATGCGCGGGCAGATGTACGACTATTATTTAGACCCCAACGCCTGTTTGTATGGGCTTCATAATGGCAGCGCCCCACTGCATATTATGTATAACCCAGTTAACGGCATGGTGATGGCAGCCAATAATACCTTTAAAGCCCGCAGTAGCATGATGCTGGTTGTAAAAACTTTTGATATGACGGGTAAAGACAGCCTGCTCACCCAGGTTTTTGCTGACATTGGGGCCACTACCACCAAAAGATATTTCTCGATTAAAAAGACCATTGATGAAATGTCCGCCAGGGAGGGCATTTTCCTTTTGCTGCAATTACTTGATGCCAATAAAAAGCTGATCACCGATAACCTGTACTGGATACCCGACCAAAAAGGAAACTTCTCCGGACTGCAAAAAATGAAGCTTAACGATCTGGCGATTAAAGCCAAATACCTTAAAGCGGGGCAGGTTGAAGTTACGCTTGATAATAGCCAAAATCATTCGCTGGCATTTTTCAACCGGTTGTCACTCGTGAATGCGGATACCAAAACAAGGTTATTGCCTGTCTTTTACAGCGATAACTATGTGAGCGTTTTGCCCGGCGAACAGAAAAAGGTAATTATTGACTACAAGCCAGGTATTGAACAAAAGGACCTGCAGGTGGAGATCAGCGGCTGGAATGTAAGCAAGAAATATCTAACTATTGATAACCACTGATCAATTTTACAAAGCATCTATCTTTAAACAACTAAAACAAATTAACCCAACTTAAATGACAACTATTACAAGCACCAAACCCCCAACAGATCAAAATAAAAGTTCAAAAGCCATTGTAATCATCGGCATCCTGTTTTTTATTTTTGGTTTTGCAACCTGGATGAATTCTGTGCTGATACCTTACTTAAAATTAGCATGCGAACTCAATAATTTTAAGGCTTATTTTGTAACATTTGCTTTCTATATCTCCTACTTCGTAATGGCCATACCATCGGCCCTGGTATTAAAAGTTACCGGTTTTAAAAAAGGCATGGCTATCGGGCTTGCCATCATGGCACTGGGCGCTTTAATTTTTATTCCTGCGGCACTTGAGCGCACCTATCTATTGTTTTTATTGGGTTTATTTGTGATGGGAACCGGTTTAGCTATTTTACAAACTGCCTCAAACCCTTACATCGTTATTTTAGGCCCGCCTGAAAGTGCAGCAAAGCGCATCAGCATTATGGGCATCTGTAATAAAGTAGCCGGGGCAATTGCGCCTATTGTGCTTGGCTCCATTGTGCTTGGTGATGCCGATAGCCTCAAACTCCGCCTCAAAACCATGCCCATTGCCGAAAAAACACAGCAGCTTAATGAACTTGCCTCCAGGGTGATCCCACCTTATATCGTAATTGTTGTAATTCTGTTACTCCTTACCGTATTTATTTTCTTTTCGGGTTTACCCGAAATTGATACTGATCATGAAGACGAGACTGTTGCCATTGCCAATACCCATAAAACCAGCGTTTTTCAATTTCCATACCTGGTACTGGGGGTATTAACTCTGTTTTTATACGTTGGTGCAGAGGTACTTGCAGGCGATTCAATTATAAACTACGGCGCCGGCCAGGGCATTCCACTTTCTACGGCCAAGTTTTTTACTACCTGCACCCTCATAGGAATGATTGCCGGCTACTTAGTTGGTATTTTTTGTATACCAAAATATTTTACACAGCAATTTGCTTTAAAAGTATCGGCCATATTGGGGGTAATTTTTACTTTGGGGGCACTTTTTGCCAAAGGATATTTTTCGGTGTTTTTTATTGCTTTGCTTGGCCTTGCCAATTCACTCATGTGGCCCGCTATATGGCCAATGGCCATTATCGGGTTGGGAAAATTCACCAAAATAGGCTCTTCATTAATGATCATGGCTATTGCCGGAGGGGCCTTAATCCCCCTTGCATACGGGCGGATTGCTGATAAAACAAGCCTGCAGCAAGCATATTGGATCTTGGTGCCGATCTATCTTTTTATTCTTTATTACAGTGTAAAAGGGTACAAAGCCGGACGTATACCTGTGGAACCTGCTGAAAAATTATACCCTGTGGCCGAATAAATGAGCTAAATTGCAGCATCAACCGTGACAGAAGTACCAAAAGACTATTAACTAAACATGATAAATAAATTTACCGCCACTGTCTTATTTGTGGCATTTACAGGTTTTGCATTTGGCCAGGTAAGCCATCATACAAAAAACAAAACGACTGATCTAACGCAATATGTCGACCCTTACATTGGTACCGGCTTTCACGGCCACGTTTTCGTGGGAGCCAATGTTCCTTTTGGGGCCGTTCAGTTAGGGCCTACCAACCTGTCGAAGGGCTGGGACTGGTGCTCCGGATACCATATATCCGATTCTACCATTGTCGGCTTTCAACATACCCATTTAAGCGGCACCGGCATTGGCGACCTGGGCGATATTTCATTAATGCCAACAACAGGCCCGGTTAAAGCCATTAAAGGAACTTTAGCAGACCCTGAGAGTGGCTACTTTTCGCAATTCAGTCGTAAAGACGAAGTGGTAAAACCCGGATATTACAGTGTAAAACTTAAAAGATATCATATCGGCGTTAAACTTACCGCCACCAAACGCGTGGGCTTTCACGAATATACCTTTCCGCAATCCGATCAATCGCATATCGTTATCGACCTTGAAGAAGGCGTGGCCGATATACCTACCGAAACTTTCATCAAGCTGGTGAATAAAACCACCATTGAAGGCTTCCGCTTTTCAAGAGGCTGGGCGCATGACCAGCGGATCTATTTTACGGCTGTTTTATCAAAACCTATCGCACATTTTGCGGTGTACGATACGACTGCTTTACAGCAGGGTATCACGCTTAAGGGGCAAAAAGTTAAAGGGGTAATTTCCTTTGCAACCAAAAAAGGCGAGAAGGTACTGGTAAAGGTTGGCTTGTCGCCTGTAAGTTCAGCCAATGCATTGCTTAATATCAACAGCGAAATACTGGGCTGGGATTTTAACAAGGTTGCTGCCGATGCCCATAATACCTGGAATAAAGAGCTGCGGAAAATTGAGATCAAAACAGACTCTTTATCTCAACTTAAAAAATTCTATACCGCGCTATACCATACCATGATTGCCCCATCGGTATTTAACGATGTTAACGGCGACTATTGGGGTACCGATAAAAAGGTGCACAATGATCATTCATTCACTAACTTAACTACTTTTTCGTTATGGGACACTTACCGGGCGGCAAATCCCCTTTACACCATTATCCAGCCCGGGCGTGTAAATGATATTATAAACACCATGCTGGCCATTTACAAACAGCAGGGCAGGTTACCTGTTTGGCATTTAATGGCCAACGAAACCAATACCATGGTGGGCAATAGTGCGGTAACTGTTATCGTTGACGCTTATTTAAAAGGCTTTAACGGCTTTGATGCAAAACTGGGCTATGAGGCGGTTAAAAACACCCAAATGCAGGATCTGAGGGGCCTAAAATATGTAAAAGCATTGGGCTATATCCCTGCCGATAGTACCGTAGAATCAGTAGCAATGGGGCTTGAATATTCCATAAACGACTGGTGCATTGCACAAATGGCACTAAAGATGGGCAACAAGGCCGACTTTGATTATTTTAGCAAACGGGGGCAGAATTAC
>NZ_CAIWNH010000064.1 GCF_903913935.1 uncultured Mucilaginibacter sp. | reverse complement strand
GATAACCAGATAACCGTGAAGTTTGATCAATGGCAAAATATGGTACACCCCGATGATTTTCCACTGATAAAAAATGCGCTCAATATTGCCTTGAAAACCGGCGAATCCGCCACTGTTGAATACCGTGTAAAAAAGCTGAATGGCGAAATTGTTTGGTTAATGGGCGGTGGTAAAGTTTCGAAAGAAGCCAATAATAACACGCAACATTTAATGGGTACCGCGCTGAATATAACAGCACGTAAAAATGCGGAGCAAAATAAGGAGCATTATACTATTGCACTGGAGGAAATGCTCTTTGCCATTTCGCACAAATTCCGTAAGCCGGTAGCGAACATCTTTGGTTTGGTAAACGTGCTGAGCAACCCTGCAATAACACCTGAAAAAATCCATGAATGTGTTCCCTATCTTAAAGGCTTTGCCGACGAAATAGATTCATATATACGCGAATTGAATTCGTTTGTAGAGCAGAAACAAACACATATGTCGGAAAACGATAAGTAAAATAAGTATTTACGTGAGTTCGGTTGGTTTTAAAAAGAGGTCGGCCTTGTTCTTTGTAGTATAAGAGGATTATATGCTGTTTTTTAATGCAATAGTGAGTATCTTTGCAAAAATAAACACTATGAAACACTTTTCCCTGATAGTCTCTTTTTTATTATTAGTCAACGGCCTTATGGCTCAGCAGACTATACCTCCCGTTTATATTCCTTACCACCAACGCGTAAATCAGCATTCACAGTTATTACCCGGCAAACAAGGTGTTCTGCAAAACGATAACTCAAGAAGCCTGCAGTGGAAAAATGTAGCAGAAAGAGAGGACCAATACAATGATACCATCAGTGCATGGGTGCATGCTGATTCTTTTAAATTCGGCTATAACCCGCAGGGCACCATGGATACCGAAATTATTGTGGGCTACAGTGCCGGCAACTGGCAAAACAGCGGTGTTATTTATTGGACATACAGCGGTAGCCAGGTTACTTATGCAGTAGAGAAAATTTGGAATGCTTCAAATAGCACTTACGTAAATTATGTAGACATTGCTCAAACGCTTGATGCAAATAACAACGTTCTTACTGGTTTATACCGCCTTTGGATAACTTATCTAAATAACTGGCGTAACTCTACTAACTCAATTTATACTTACGATTCGCATCATAATCAGCTAAGCTATATTTACCAGAATTGGGATACAACTGCTAATAGCTGGGTTAATCAGGACAAAAACATTAATACGTACGATGCTTCAAATTCAAAGTTAACTACTCTTGCTCAGACCTGGGATGCCGGCCTTGTAAGCTGGGTGAATACCTCTCAGGATTTATATACCAATGATGCGCATGGTAACCATTTAATTGATATTTATCAAAGCTGGAACGGTGCCATTTGGCAAAACTCATCAAAATCGATAAGAACGTTTGATGCAAACAATAATATTACTGAGCGCATTACACAGGTATGGGATTCTGCAAGTGTATTATGGGTGAATGATTACAAATACGACATGACTTTTGATGCTAATAATGACGTAACATTTGAATTAGACTATAGGTGGGATAATACAAATTCGGTTTGGGTTCAAACTTATCAGTATCAATATACATATGCTGCGGCAAACAAAGAGGCAACTTTACTTGAGCAGAAATGGGATAATACCAACCACGTTTGGGTAAATTATTATAAGGAGAATTATACCTATGATGCTAATTATTTTAAAACGCGCATTATTAGAAGGAACAATGAAAAAGCCAGCAACAATAATCACGCCCATCAACAAAACAACCGTGGCCATTAGCCAGCGATTGACTTTTACTAAATGCTGATGGGAAG
>NZ_CAIWNH010000063.1 GCF_903913935.1 uncultured Mucilaginibacter sp. | reverse complement strand
AACCTGAATATTAAAAAATGACATTCATTAGGTATCTTGAACGTTCTGTTTGCCGCCTAACCGCTAATTCTAAATGCGCAGGTTTGCAAAAAATTACGGGTAGTGATAACTAAGCCGGCACTTATAAAGGATTGGTGAGTTTTGCACCATAGACTGCAAATTTATACGATGTAAGGGTTGCCGCTCTGGAGGTATCCAACAATCTAATCTTTCTAATAAATCAACAGAAAAATTGATTAGGCCGGATTATTTGATTAACTTATATTCGCATTTTATAACAACATACAACCAAATAATAAATCGGTGATCTCACTTACATAATCAGTGAGATCACAAAAAAATACATAAATGACCTATTGCTTAGGAATAAAAGTTAAAGAAGGCTTAATTGCTTTGGCCGATACCCGTATTACATCCGGTACCGAGATCACTACCAAAAAGAAGATTACGATTACACAAAAAGACAATTTCTCCCTTTTTATCATGACCAGCGGATTACGCTCGGTAAGGGATAAGGCTGTTGTATACTTTAATGAATTATTAGAAACCAAAGAATATAACAAATTATACAAGGCAGTAAACGCCTTTGGAGAACAGGTGAAAAGAGTTGCCAAAGAGGATAAAGATTCGCTGGAAAAAGCCGGCTTTAAGTTTGATTTGAATACCATTATCGGCGGCCAACTCGCCGATGACGATGAACATAAACTGTTCCAGTTATACCCTGAAGGTAATTGGGTAGAGCTCGGGCAAGGTGCGCCGTACGTAATTATAGGCAATTCGGGGCATGGAAAGGCCATTTTAAATCGTATCTTAGATGAAGATTCGAGTTTAAAGTTGTCACTTAAAACAGGGTTTCTTTCTTTTGACTCCACACGGGTAAGTGCAAATAACGTTGATTTTCCGATTGACGTTGTGGTATACCATAAAGACAGCTTTCATATTATTGAGAAACGTTACGAGAAAAAGGACCTGGAGTATATTTCGACTCAATGGGCCGAGGAGCTAAAAGCCGCCCTCGAACATATATCCGAGGAGTGGATGGACACCGCTTTTGATGAACTGGATTAGGGTTGTAAGGATTGCAATAAGTTGTAGTGGTTAGAACATATTGGAACCATCCTCCTTTTTAACTTCTGCCATCTTTTTAGTAACTTATTACAACCGATTACAATATTTACAACTACAACAACTACTTAACAACCAAAATGAAATTCAACGTCCTCGCTGAAATGGAATATACCGCCCGGTCGGCGGGGACAATAATATTAAACATCCATGCGCTGCGGACGCCGCATCAAACGGTCATCAGCGAAACATTTACAACAGGTCCCTATATCAAAGTTGAAGAGTTAACCTCCGTACATGGCGAAAACAGGCTGATGCGTTTTGAAATTGAAGAAGCCGGCACCATTAAAGTTAATTACCATGCTACAATTGATAATTTGTGTGAGGTAAAGGATTTTACTGAGGTAACTGAGGTACCGGTTGCACATATGGATCATACCATTTTCCCTTATTTATATCCCAGCCGGTATTGCCAGTCGGATAAGCTGTACCGGCTTGCCCACAACCTATTCGGCCATATTTATAATCCATTTGAAAAAGTGGCTGCGCTCACCAACTGGATCAACAAAAATGTATTGTATTTAAGCGGTTCCACCAATTCGCAAACGTCCGCGTTTGACACCGTTACGGAACAGGCTGGTGTATGCCGCGATTTTGCCCACCTGGGCATTGCATTATGCCGCGCCCTAACCATCCCTGCCCGTTATTTTACCGGCTATGCCTATCAATTAAAACCTGCTGATTTTCATGCCTGCTTCGAGGCCTATATTGGTAACGAATGGGTTTTGTTTGATGCCACCAGACTGGTGCCACTTAATGGCCTTTTAAAGATAGCCTCGGGCCGCGACGCGGCTGATACAGCTATCGCCAATATATTTGGCGATGTACTTTTTACCTCCATGCTGGTCAACTGTGAATTAGCTGAAGATGGCTTTACCCCCTTTTATTATGAAGATGGCCAGCTAAAAGGGCTGTCTTATTTATAAGGCATAAGTCGACAGCCTTTAGTCTTAAATCATTCTTGACTTAAGACTAAAGGCTGTCGACTTAGAAAAGACGTCGCGGGCAGATTCGAACTGCCGTTTGGGGTTTTGCAGACCACCACCTATCCTCTCGGTCACACGACTTTATAAAAACTAAATAATCTCTGCTGCAAAGATAATTACATAAACTACAATTCCTATAGATTTTATATACTAAATAAACAAACCGCTAATAACTAGCCTCTTATTTTTACACTTCAGGGTAATTATTTCATCTCATAAAAACTAAGTCAGGTGGATTTGGTTATTAAATCATTATTTGTTACGTATGCCTTTTTAAAATTTTACTGTATTGATTATTTAACCATGCATCATGTAAAATCACTATTTTTATACAGGTTTGCTGGTATTCAAAAAATTATGCTGATTATTATACAGCCATGAAAAAATTGCTTTTTATTTTTTGTTTAATGATGACGCCGGCCATTTTTGTTTTTGCCGGCGACATTGCGATCAATCATTTTGTAATCAAGGAGAATCCCTTTGCGAAGGACGAAGTTGCCATTATCGCTACTGATTCCCTCGGGAACATTCGCGAAAATGTAAATGGCATGTTTAGCTTTACTATAAATGGCCTTGAAGATACCATGCGGTTTGAAAAAGGCACCGCAATTTACAGGCATAAAATAGCACGTTCAACCTTTTTATATGCCCGTCACCAAAACGAGAGCGGTACGCATTCCATCCTTTATTATGTTTACCGTACAGATGACAAGCTGAGCCCCTTTCATATAAGCTGGGTATTGTTAGTGGCAATACCCAGCTTATTGTTCCTGCTTGCCTATATGTTTAAAAGGTTTATTGTCGTCGCCATCATCATCTTCGCCATATTTGTATATTTTAATTACCACAACGGGCTAAGCATACCCACATTTTTCGAAAGTATTATTGACGGGTTAAAAAATATTTTTTAGGCGGAAATATTCTATAATTTAAGTCAGCCCATACCCGTCAGCTCATCGATTCAAACGCTGGTATTTTAATGCCAATACATCTTAATTAACCTCCCTTTTTCGATATTATCACTAAAAAAACGGGCAACCACACCCTTTTAAAAACCCGCCAAACTTCAAAAATATTTTTAAAATCATATATTAAGATATTAAATATAATCACCAAAAAGCAGAATTACCGTGATTTTTAAGTCTAAATACCATCAAAAAATAACTATATGTATAGTTTTCAACATTGATTGATCTTAAAAAAGTGCATTTAAAGTTAAATTTTGCGGTTATTCTCAACGGCTATAAACTCAATGCGCCCTTTTTACACAATTCTTTTTTTATTAAAATATTCGCCTTATATTTGATACTTCATATGGCAGGTTTCTACACTTGCCTTTTGTGATAAGGTTTAGGTTAAAGCCCCCGAACTGCGAGAGTAAGGGGGCTTTTATTTTGCAAAAAAGTCAGAAAATATAAAGCTGAAAGCAAAGGGCAAAAAAAGCCTTAAGCCGAAACATAATTTCGATCGAATTAAAGCTTTCGCCTTTAACCCTCTCAAAAAGGCATGCCGATGCCAAAATTAAGCTGCATAAAGTTGTAAGTATCTCCGGTGTTATTTAACTGGTAAGCAGTTTTAAACGGCCCTGTATGGAACAATTCATTAAAGTGATTAACGAGAACCCATTGTTGAGAACCGTTAAACTGAGGGTCTTTAAATTTAAATGCGGCATCGAGCCTAAAAACGAAGAAAGCCAGGTCGAACCGCAAACCTGTACCGATATCCAAAGCAGTAGCAGGCAAAATATTATTTGCCCTGAATTCAACATCCGGAGCATTTGTTTGCGCATGAAGGCGCCAGATATTGCCGGCATCCATAAATAAAGCCCCTTTCATCACCGAACCGAAAAAATCATCAACAAGCTTGTACCTGTATTCAACGCTCGAAATAATTTTTATTTCACCAAACTGGTCAAGATATTTCAACCGCCCGCGTAACACATCTCCCTTTGAAAGCGCTTTAGGATTTCCGCTGGAAGGGCCGTAAAATGTGGCCCGGTTAAAATTGCCCGGCCCCAAAGTACGCGGCAACCATGCCCGCATATCATTTGCGCCGCCTGCATAAAACTCTTTTTCAAAGATCAACCCGTCAGTAAATGTGGTATCGGCAAACTTTAACTGCCTGCTATTACCGTAAGGGATTCCAATACCGGGGTTTAAACGGAACACCAACTGCTTTTGTCCCCCAAAACTATGGTATACCCGAAAATCCGTTTCGGCTTTAGCATACTGGGCAAATGTTCGCCCGAATATGGTACGCTCGCCTGTTGAATCGCGTGGCGAGTTTAATATATTGGCAAGCAGCGCAAGGGTATTACCCCCCACGTCAAGGCTTCCCCTGAAATAAACAAAATTCTCGTAGGTATTTAACTTATTCGCATTGAATTGGTAAGTATATTGACTACCTGCAGTAAATATGGTACGGCCTATAAGGTAACTGTATGCATAAAGTTTATTTAAAGCTAATTCGGCCTGTGCGGCGGGGTTGATGATCCCTTTCGAAAATTCAATATTAATAGGCGTTACGGTATGTGTTTTTTGAGCGGTTTCCGCAAAATCATAGGTAATTGAATTGATAAAACTGGTGCGCTGCACCAGGCCCTGTTCATAAAACAATTGGTAGTTGGTTGAAAAAGTGGTATGCGGCACACCATATTTGCCTAAAATGGGCAGTTTTTTAAATGGTGAGATAATTCGTGGATAAATCACGTTTGCACCAACGGTAAGGTCCTGGTTTGATATACCATTGGGATTGCTTGCGCTGCTGCTGTTATCAAACAAAACGCTCCAGTTTAATTTTACCTGCAATATGGCTGCGTTTTTAAATAAGTCGCGGTCAGTAAAAGTATTGCCCAGGTTAAATCCGTATTGGCCTGCATTAAAAAGAAACTCACCCTCAATCCTGTTGGACATTTGCTTTAGCGGTACGATATCGATCCTGGTGTCAAGGCGATTGGTACTATCGGGCAACCTGGTATAAGTAGGGTTCGGCACATTACGAAATACATTTAACTCCGAAAGTCTCGAGGTGGTGAGCGTCTGCCGGTCAATATCATAAATCTGCCCCTTACGCTGAAAAATATAATCTGTTGCCACACGTGGTTTAAACTTGCGCGAATAATCCACAAATTTGAACTGCGAATCCACCTTTAATGTATCCGCTTTACCCGGTGTGCGCCCTTCACTATTTGACACTACGATAAGTGTATTATTGATCTTGAAAACCGGATGGGCAGATTTCCCTGCCGGATTATCAATGATCATCTTAATATCCACTACGCTGCTCCTGAACGTAGAGTCATAGGTATAATTAATATACTGCCGGTAAAAATCGTAATAGCCATTGCGCTTCATGATCAGGTAAAACTCGTCCCTGTCATACGCTAAACTGTCGGTATCAAAACGCCCGCCCGGCTGCACGTGCGAAAAACGCGGCCGGTTAACCCGGTATAAATTCCTTACATTTTTATCGGCAATACTATCCTGAATTTTACGGATTTTAAAAAGCGGGCCCTCCACAGTTGTGAATATAAGTTCAGCCTTT
>NZ_CAIWNH010000062.1 GCF_903913935.1 uncultured Mucilaginibacter sp. | reverse complement strand
GAGTGGTGAGTGGTGAGTGGGTAAAGATGAATTTTCCAACATGCCATCTTCGGCATATCCATCATCATTCGATGTATCACCAGGGGTGTTTTAGAAGGAGTTAACGATGGCAAACGCGTAGGGGCGATCCCTTGTGGTCGCCCTCGGCACATACCCGCGTTTTCCCCAATAATCAGGAGATTATTTATGACCGGGCAATCGGTGTGTTAAGGGCGACCACAAGGGTCGCCCCTACGTTAATTTCAACGAAGCACTTCCCGCGAGATCACAATCTTCTGTATCTCCGATGTCCCCTCGCCTATTGTGCAAAGTTTGGCATCACGATAGTATTTTTCAACCGGGAAATCTTTCGTATATCCATAACCGCCAAAGATCTGCACCGCTTCGGTAGCAGTGCGCACAGCAACTTCAGAAGCATAGTATTTGGCCATGGCCGATTGTTTGGTTACCGGCAGGTGTTTATTTTTGAGGTCGGCGGCCTGCATAATGAGCAGTTCAGCGGCTTCAATTTCGGTAGCCATATCGGCCAGCTTAAAGGCGATGCCCTGGAAATTACTGATCGGCTGCCCGAATTGCCTGCGTTCCTTGGAGTAGGTTACCGCCGCTTCGAAAGCGCCTTTAGCGATCCCCAATGACAGTGCAGCGATAGAAATACGCCCGCCATCCAATACTTTCATGGCTTGTTTAAAGCCTTCACCCTCATTACCCAGCCTGTTTGCTACCGGTACATGGCAATTGTCAAATATCAGTTCCGTGGTTTCTGAAGCGCGCATGCCCAGCTTATTCTCTTTTTTACCATGGGTAAATCCGGGTGTGCCTTTTTCAATTACCAGCGTGGTAATGCCGTTTGAGTCATTCTTTTCTCCGGTACGCACCATCACCACCGCTACATTGCCTGATTTGCCATGCGTGATCCAGTTTTTGGAACCGTTTACGATATAATGGTCGCCGGCCAAAACGGCAGTGGTATTCATCCCCATCGCATCCGAGCCGGTGTTGGCTTCGGTAAGCCCCCAGGCGCCCAGCCATTCGCAGGTGGCCAGTTTGGGTAGCCAGCGTTGTTTTTGTTCTTCATTGCCAAATGCCAGGATATGGCCCGTACATAAGGAATTATGTGCAGCTACAGAAAGCCCTATCGATCCGCATACCTTAGCGATCTCGCTGATCACCGTTACATATTCAAAATACCCAAAGCCCGAACCGCCGTATTGTTCAGGAACGAAGATGCCCATCATGCCAAGTTCGCCCAGTTTTTTAAACAGATCGATGGGGAAATACTGCGCCTCGTCCCATTCCATCACGTGTGGCCTGATATGTTTTTCGGCGAAATCTTTGGCCGTTTGGCCAATCATTTTCTGATGATCGCTGATAGAAAAATCGAATCCGGCCGGCAGGTCTGTAAGCAAAGAATCCATAGGTTTTATATTGATTTATAGCAAAGTAACGCAATATTTTGTGTATTGGTTTCAAATAAAATCTGCCGAAAAATGACGGAATTGGTATATGGTATGAATTATGGGTTTAGTTGAAATGAAGGTGGGGTCGTACGTTTTAACAAATTAAAATAAATTGGGGTTTTCGACCTCTAAAAATTATATATCATCAATATCGTCACCCGTACCGCGTTCTGACTTCCATATTTCAGGGTTTCGGCTGGTATGCAAAACGGCAGCAATAATTATTGTTTTCCTGGATTCGTCAACATTATAATGCGCCATAAAAGGAAACACATCAAACACTGCTGTCCGCGTTTCATCACACCTGTTAACAAAATTATATGGATGCTTTTTGAGCGAATTCAATTTTTCGCGAACGTGAAGAACAAATCTTTTGCCAAGGCCTTTTTGTTTAGATTCATACCAGGAAGCCGCTTCTTTAATGTCTTGTTGAGCGACTGGCAAAATAACAAGGCGGTACATTTAGAGCTCTTTTTCAATTTCATCCATTGCTGTGTCAAAATCCAGCACTTGTTCAGGATGCTTTTTGTATTCGCTCATTCGGTTTCTGACTAGGTCTATATGCCAATCCGGAATCGAGGTTTTGTCCAGTTCGTCAATGCCCTTAAATTTATTTTTCAGCTCGTTCCACTCGTTGATGGGTATAAAAACACCGGTGGTTTCACCCTTACTATCCGAAATAAATTGCAAACTCATAACACCTTAATTTAAATCCAGTTTTCACTTTCACCCTTTACTCAGTCTATCAAAAATAACAATAAAAATTTAAAATAGCATCAGCAATCAGACTGTGTCAATATTCTGCCAGCACCAGCACCCTATCGCAAACCGGCGCGATCCTTTCTTTCCCATTTAAAAATCCCAAACCAACCACAAAGGAAAACCCCGCGACGATACCCCCCATTTCCTGGATCAGTTCGCTGGCTGCAAGGGCGGTGCCGCCGGTGGCCAGCAGATCATCGTGGATCAATATATGCTGCCCGGGCTCAAAGGCATCGGTGTGCAGTTCGATGGTAGCGCTGCCGTACTCCAGTTTGTAAGCTTTTTGTTTGATGGTAAAGGGCAGTTTGCCGGCTTTACGTACCGGCACGAATGGAACGCCCAACCTGGTGGCCAGGGTAAGGCCAAATAAAAAGCCGCGGCTTTCAATACCCGCTACGGCATCTATCCGGATCCCTTTTAACTTTTCAAAAAAAGCATCCACTATGCTGATGCATAGCTGAGGGTCCTTTAATATGGGCGTTATATCCTTAAAAATGATCCCTGGCTTCGGGAAATCTGCTATATCGCGGATCGCGGTTTTAATTTGCTGTTCTATCATTTAAAAGCTAAATAAGGCTCAATTTTACGCAAAATTCCTTCATCAAGCAGCACAATATTTCTTAAATCCGCTATGGAATTGTATTTACCATGCTGTACGCGGTATTGAACAATGGCGTTAACCTGTTTGTAATTGAGGTAAGGGAAAATCCGCAACTGATCAAATGATATCGTGTTAATGTTTATCTTTTTTACCTTATTGATGTTTATCGAAACATGGTTCTTTATGCCGACATATTCCAAAGAATCTATCCCGTAGATTTCTTTCAGCTGTTCTTTATTAATAAAACCACCCAAACGGTTTCGGTAGCGGATAATCCGGACGGCAAAGGACGGGCCTATACCTTCCAACGCTGTCAGCTTTGCGGAATCGGCGCCGTTAAGTTCAATTACCGCGCCGGGTTTGGCTTTTTTATACCCTTTGTTCCCTTCGGGGATATTGATATACGGTTCAATCCTTTTATAGTCGTCAGAGGTAATGGCGTAGATCTTCTTTACATCCTCCTTTGTATAAAAGTGGCCGCCTTTAGTGCGATAGTGCAATATCACATTAGCCTGGCGCCCGCTTAAACCCAATAGCTTCCATTGCGACACGGTTAAAACATTCGGATCAAAAGGAAACATAATCGGGCTCGCAATTTTGACATCAGTACCGGGGTCGCTGTCGCTTTCGTTTCCATTTTTTTCAACACTGCTTAATTGTGCCGCCGCTTTGTCGAAATCTTTGAAATTTATTGTATTATCTTTGCGGAACAGGCGATAGCCATAAGGCGCAGCTAATACCCCTGCAATTAGTATAACAAGTACTACCAAACCGTTCCATTCTTTTTTGGTAATGGAAATATGTTGTTTTATCCGGCTTTTCATTAAAGGTTTGTGAGGGTTAAATTAAACAATTTTTAAGGAAATTATTAATACCCGTTAAAGGGTTTATTTTTGCACCAATGAAAGTGATCACCACCGAAGAGTTCGCCAAAGCCACCAAACTGGATAAGCTAAAAATGCCCGGCCTGGCCGCTTTGCTGATGGAACTGATGAAAATCAACCAGGTGAACGAACTGTTCGCCCAGGCACAGCCTAAACAAGGCCCTGATTTTGTTGACGCAATTTTGGAAGGCTGCGGGATTGATATTGAGTTTGATGAAAAGGAACTTCGCCACATCCCGAAAACAGGCAGTTTTATTGCCATCGCCAACCATCCCTATGGAGGAATTGAGGGCATGGTATTGCTGAAGATCCTTTGTATGGTACGGCCCGACGCAAAACTGATGGCGAACTTCCTGCTTAAAAAGATCCCTAACCTGGCCGATTATTTTGTTGCCGTAAACCCCTTTGAAAATATTGATCACTCCTCTTCTATCAGCGGCTTAAAAACGACACTGGAACTATTGGCTAACGGCACGCCGATAGGTATTTTTCCGGCAGGAGAAGTGTCTACCTTTAAGGTGGATAAAAAACAGGTAACCGACCGCATGTGGCACCCTGTTGTTGGCAAGATCATCGCGAAAGCTAAAGTACCGGTGGTTCCTATTTATTTCCATGGCAACAATGGCTTGCTGTTTAACCTGCTTAGCTTGATACACCCTGCATTGCGGACAGCCAAACTCCCTTCAGAACTTTTTAACAAGCACGGGCATACCATTAAATTGCGAATAGGTAAACCAATTAGTCCGGACGACGTGGCCGGGTTTAACAACAGCACCAAGCTGCTTAATTATTTAAGGGCGCGTACCTATGCTTTGGGTACGGGCCTCGAAGAGGAAAACAAGATCTTCCATCCGCGCAATATATTCAAGATAAAAAAGCAGGCCGCCGAAGTCGTACCCGAGATCAGCAGCGAGATCCTTGAAAAAGAGATCGCCCCTTTACGCGAGGAATACCGCATTTGGGTAGAGAAGAATTATGAAGTTTTTATCGTGCCCACCTCTACTATCCCAAATGTGATCAGGGAAATCGGGCGCTTGCGTGAATTAACATTCAGAGATATTGGCGAGGGCACCAACAAAGCTACTGACCTTGACGAATACGATATTTATTATCATCATCTATTCATTTGGGATGTAGAAGCAAAAATGATCGTCGGCGCCTACCGGCTTGGGCTGGGTGACGAAATTTTTTACAGTATCGGCAAAAAGGGATTTTATGTTTCAGAACTGTTCAAGATCAAATCGCAGTTTACGCCGGTTTTAAAAAAGAGTATCGAACTGGGGCGCTCATGGGTACGGAAAGAATACCAGCAAAAACCATTGCCATTGTTCCTGTTGTGGAAAGGGATCCTGAAATACCTGATCGACAATCCACGCTACCGCTACCTCATTGGCCCGGTAAGCATCAGTAATTCTTTTTCAAATTTCTCTAAATCATTGATTGTTGATTATATCAACCGTCACCACTTCGATCATGAAATGGCGCAGTTTGTAAGGCCGAGGAAGAAATTCAAGGTTGACATGGAAAGCATCGATACCGACCTTTTAATGGAAGGTGAGGATACTTTTAAAGGCCTGGATGCATTGATCTCTGAAGTGGAAACCCGGAACATGAAAGTACCCGTACTGTTGCGCCAGTATATTGCCCTTAACGCCAAGATCATTTGTTTTAATATCGACCCTAAGTTTGCCGATTGCCTTGATGGCTTTTTAGTGCTTGACCTTGAAAAGGTACCACAGGATATTCTGGAAAAGCTGGGGAAGAATTTATAGAGCTTGATTGGGTTTTCAAAACAGCGTTCAACCTAATTAGCCCAATCCACCTGATCCAACCTGATCAACTAACAAACCCGATCAAGGCAACTTTTGCTGCTGGAAATATTGATTAACCAACAGCGTATCCAAAGGCTTGTGATTCGTATCAGAGGTGATTATAGTTGCATTAATCAGCCAATGGGTGTTATCCGTTCTCTTCCCCTTAATTTCCCCTGACAATGTTGTTGGAAAATATGCAAAATCGCAGCATATACAGCTTGTACTAAAAGCGCCGGCAGGTAAGCGGCTGGGGTCTATTACAAATGTGTTGTCACTTAAGGAGGTTTCAAACGAAAGCTGCACCGTCAAATCGCATACCGAACTATCAACGCTTTTATAAACAAACACCCTACTGCTCCCGGCCTGGAGTTGTGGATACGATCCGGTAACATGCGCGCGATCGTAATAGTTGTAGAAACACGTGTAATTTGCATTACAAACCGTCAAAGGGCCATTGAGATTGACCTGGGGACCGCCGTTTTTCCTGCAACCCCAAATTATAAAACACAAAATCAGTAATGCCGCCGCTGTCTTCATAATATCAATAATCAATTATCAAACAATACGAGGGCAACCGGCGATCTGTTACAATAGGTATTGAATTAAAAAGTAATGTTAATACCTGAGCGAATACTTTTTCAGGATAAAATGCAGCAGCCAGATCGGCCCGATGAGGAGAAACCGCAGGTCATCAAAAAAGGATGGTTTTTTACCTTCTATTTTATGGCCGATGAACTGGCCTATCCAGGCAACAACAAAAATGATCAGGCAAACCAGCCATAAGGCGGGGCCGCCTGCCTTTTGTATTTCTTCCAGCTTTACCACACCGTAAAAAAAGGCAAAGAGCACAAGCATCATGAAGTACGACAATACCGGCGCAAGCCTGTAGTAATAATAAATGCTAAAAGCCAGCAAAAATGAGGCCCAGTTAACGAACCCGTTATACTGACCCATAAATTTAAGGTACGGAAATGGGATAGCCCAAACCAGGCCAAACAAACTGAACACGATCAGCGGAACACAGATCCAGTGGATAAGTTTATTTGTTGGATTTTGATGGCTTTCGGCGTATTTATCAAAATAAATATCTACCGGCCGTTTTTCAACAACCTTTACAGATGATTTTTTATTTGATGCTACAGCCACTTGGGTTAATGTTTATAAATGTGACATAGATGAGCAGGCCCATCTATGTCACGAAGGATTGATTTTATCTATTTAGCAAACGCTACAGACCTGGTTTCCCTGATCACGGTAACTTTTATCTGTCCGGGATAAGTCATTTCAGTTTGTATGCGGTTGGATATATCTGCCGCCAGTATTTCAGACTGCGCGTCGCTGATCTTCTCGCTCTCCACTACTACACGCAGTTCACGACCGGCTTGTATCGCGAATGTCTTTTCAACACCGGGATAAGACAATGCCAGCTCTTCCAATTCTTTTAAACGTTTGATGTAGCTTTCAACCACCTCGCGGCGTGCTCCCGGGCGTGCGCCTGAGATGGCATCACAAACCTGAATGATCGGTGATAACATCGATGTCATTTCCACCTCATCGTGGTGAGCGCCAATAGCGTTGCAAACTTCAGGATGCTCTTTATACTTTTCAGCTAATTGCATACCCAGGATAGCGTGTGGCAATTCTGGATTATCATCAGGCACTTTGCCAATATCGTGCAACAGACCGGCACGTTTCGCAAGCTTTACATTCAGCCCTAGTTCAGCTGCCATGGTAGCGCAGAAATTAGCTACCTCGCGTGAGTGCTGCAACAGGTTTTGCCCGTAAGACGAACGATACCGCATACGCCCTACCATCCGGATCAATTCAGGGTGCAGGCCGCTGATGCCAAGGTCGATTACGGTACGCTCCCCTATCTCCACAATTTCTTCTTCGATCTGCTTTTTGGTTTTGGCAACCACTTCTTCAATACGCGCCGGGTGGATCCGTCCATCTGTCACCAAGCGGTGCATAGCCAGGCGGGCAATCTCGCGCCTTACCGGGTCAAAGCCTGAAAGAATGATGGCTTCCGGAGTATCATCCCCAATACTGTCTATCCCGGTAGCCGCTTCCAGTGCCCGGATGTTCCGGCCTTCACGACCAATGATACGGCCCTTAATCTCATCATTTTCAATGTTGAAAATAGAGACCGTATTCTCAATAGCGGCTTCAGTAGCTGTCCTCTGGATCGTTTGGATAACGATCTTTTTAGCTTCTTTGGTAGCGGTAAGTTTGGCTTCGTCAACAATGTCTTTGATCTGCGCCATGGCCTTGCTGCGGGCCTCTTCGCGTAAATTGTCAACCAGTTGGTTCTTCGCATCTTCTGCAGATAAGCCGGCAATGGTTTCCAATTGCTGTACGTGCGAGTTTTTCAGGATCTCAACTTCTTCTTGTTTTTTGACAACAATTTCGGTTTGACGCTCCAGGTTTTTGCGCACATTATCCAGTTCGCTTTCCTTGCGGTTCATGTTCTCCAGGCGCGAGTTTAATGATTGCTCCTTTTGTTTCACGCCGTTTTCGCGTTGGTTAATGTTGTTGTTCTTTTCGTTGATCTGCTGTTCGTGTTCAGCTTTCAATTGTAAAAAACGCTCTTTCGCTTCAAGCAATTTGTTCTTTTTCAGAATTTCAGAGTCGTTCTCCGCATCTTTCAGGATCTTTTTTACTTTATTCTGAGCTGCTACTTCCTGATCTTTAAAAAGTTTCCTTAGTAAAAAGCGCCCGATGAGCACGCCGGGAAGGCCTCCTATCAGCACGCCGATAATGAGATATAATAGTGTACTATTCATTGTTTGAGTTATAAATATATAATTGGTATAATAAAAAAACCGCGTCTAAATTTTTAAGTATCATGTATTTAAAACCTCAAATGGGACAGTTTGGAATCATGGGTTACCGTTAATTGAAACGACTAACGCATGCCTCTTTGATCCGCTGAATATTGAAGCGTTAAGTTTTTAATAGTGATACTTAAAATTTAACCGCGGCTAAATCTTAAATGCTCGTGCACTTTATGTAAAGAACGTTTATTGCTTTGAAAAAAATTCCGTTAATAAATAATCCAACTGGTAAACCTTTTCAGTTACTTCTGTATCTTCAACTGTAACCTTCTTTTCCGCTTTTAATGAGGATGTTGCATAATGCAGCACACACATCGAAAGCAGGTCTTGTTTATCCCGAACTGCATAATTTTCCTGATATTCTTTTATCCGGTCATTAATCAGCTTGGCTGCCCTACGTATTATTTCTTCCTCTTCCATGTTTACCTTTAAAGGGTAAACTCTGTCAGCAATATTTATTTTTATGGAGATTTCTCCCATCTGAGCTTTTCACTATTTGTACTATTTTTTTAATAATACAATACACTTATCAATTTCTTGCACAAATTCGTTAATTTTTTGCTTTATGTCAAGACTTTTTTCATTTGTTTCTGAAAAAGATCTCGCCATTTTCAAAGCGCGGAGCTTTTCCTCCACTTCTTTGGTCTTATTTTTACTGGCTTCAAGGGCTACGGACAGCGCCTCGCTCTCCAGTTTCAACAAGTCGTTTTCCTCCTGCAAAGCACCGCAAAGCTCAATTAAGTGCTCTGTTCTATCTACGATACGGGTTAACTGCTCTGCGAGGGCCATTTGTTTTAATTGGTGAATTGTTGAATTAGTGAATTAGTGAATGAATAATACAAGTTGTATTTATTTTGCGTTACTTAATTATTAAATCCCAATTCAGGTCGAAATATATCAATTAATTTTCAATTCCCGTAAGCTTACACAATAACTTACTAAATCAATCACTCGTACACCAATCAATAATTCAATAAATCAATAATTCAATAAATCACTAATTCGCCAATTCACTAATTCACTAATTACTTCCTGATCTCCGCTCCTGATTCTTTTTCAAGGTTGTAAATTAATTTTTGCATAATGGCATCGATCGCTTTATCGGTCAGTGTCTTTTCACTGTCCTGCAAAATAAAGCTCAGCGCGTATGATTTTTTTCCTGCCGGGAGTTTGTCGCCCTGGTAAACATCAAACACATTTACATCCTGCAATAATTTACGTTCTGTTTTCTGGGCGATCTGTTTTAACTGGCCGAAAGTTACGTTTTTATCGATCAGCATAGATAAGTCACGCCTTACCGCCGGGAATTTTGAGATCTCCGAATAAACAATTTTGTTTTTACGCGCCTGTTTCAGGATCATATCAAAATTAAAATCAGCGTAAAAAACTTCCTTGTCAACGTCAGTCTTTTTCAAAGCGTCTGTTGCTACCGAACCGAATTTTACCAGTTGCTTGTTATTCAATTTATATTGCAATCCATAGGCAAGTTTTTTGCAGGTGGCATCTTCAACCAGCACATCGCTGATGCCGAGTTTTGCCAGTACACCATCAACAACAGCCTTTAAACTATAAAAGGATGCCGGCTTGCTTTTTTGATTCCATTGTATGGCGCTTTCCGAACCTGTAATAAAAACGGCAAACCGCTGGGTCTCGATATATTTCCCTTCTTCAACCGAATAAACCTTTCCAAACTCGTACAGTTTCAGGTCGGGGTTTTTGTGGTTTTGATTATACGCGATGGCTTCCAGCCCCGAGAACAGCATACTCTGGCGCATTACATCCAGGTCGTTGCTTAGTGGATTTAAGATCTTTACCGCTGAATCCAAATTGGATGAATAAGCCGATTTGGTTAGCGAGTTCGACATGATCTCGTTAAAGCCATTCGCAGTCAGCAAATCGGATATGAGGCTTTGAACCGAATCCTTTTCGGGCCGCTGCGAATTATTTAACGATGCCCTCACCTGGGTTGGGATCTCGATGTTGTTGTAACCGTAAATGCGCAGGATCTCTTCCACTACATCCACATCCCTGGTGATATCCACGCGATAGGGAGGCACTTTCAACGAAAGGCTTTCGCCTGTTTCGTTTACGATCTCGATCTCCAAAGCTTTCAGGATGCCTTTTATTTCATCATGCGCAATCGCTTTACCGATCAACCTGTCGATGGTTTTATAAGTTACCTCAACTTCAAACGGCGCAACAGGGTTCGGGTAGTTATCCGAAACTTCCGAAGATATTTCTCCGCCGGCTATTTCCTGTATCAGCAAAGCTGCCCGCTTTAACGCGAAGACAGTCATATTAGGGTCAGTACCGCGCTCGAACCTGAAAGAGGCATCTGTTTTTAAACCATGCCTTTTGGAAGTTTTGCGAACCGATACCGCGTTAAAATAAGCGCTTTCCAGAAATATATTTTTGGTAGTCGCTTTCACGCCCGACCCGATGCCGCCAAATACCCCGGCGATACATATTGGTTTTTCGGCATCGCAGATCATCAGGTCATCGGCAGAAAGCTTGCGTTCTGCGTCGTCCAATGTTTTAAATAAAGTTCCTTCCGGGCAGTTTTTTACGATCACCGTGTCGCCTGCTATTTCATCGGCATCAAAAGCATGCAGGGGCTGGCCCAAATCATGCAAAACATAATTGGTAGCATCCACGATGTTGTTGATAGCGCGGATGCCGATCACCGCCAAACGCTCTTTCAGCCATTTGGGCGATTCCTTTACCTCCACCCCTGAAATTGTCACCCCCGAATATCTTGGGCTGGCCTGTTCGTTCTCCACAATTACCTTTATGGTACGGTTGATATTATCTACCTTAAATGCGGATACATCCGGCCTTTTAACAGCGATCTTCAAAAAAGCGGCAATATCCCTTGCCGTACCCAAATGCGAAGCGGCATCGGCACGGTTTGGCGTTAAGCCGATCTCATAAAGATAGTCGTCGTTTATTTTAAAATATTCTTTGGCAGGGGTTCCGACTACAGCGTTTTCATCCAGTACCATGATACCGGCATGATCGTTACCAAGCCCTATCTCATCTTCGGCGCAGATCATCCCTTCGGATGCTTCGCCCCTTATTTTTGATTTATTTATTTTGAAAGGCTCGCCAACGGTTGGGTAAACAGTTGTACCAACGGTAGCAACCACCACTTTCTGCCCTGCGGCTACGTTATTTGCCCCGCAAACAATTTGCAGGTCCTCGCCGGTACCGGCATCTACCTTAGTTACTTTTAAGCGGTCGGCGTTGGGATGCTGGGTACATTCTTTTACGTAACCGATCACCAAACCTTCCAGTCCGCCAGGGATAGGCTGAACTTTTTCAAGGCTCTCCACTTCCAAACCGGTACCTGTCAAAATCGTCGAGATCTCTTCGGGGGTTTTATCGGTTTCAATAAATTCTTTCAGCCAATTATAGGATATCTTCATTATAGCGCAACAATAATCGGCAAAGATAGGATTTAGTCCGAAAGTCGGGAAGAACGGAAGACGGAATTAAGAAAAGAAAAAATCTGTCCGACCAACCGGCTCTGAAATCCGAAATAAAAATACTGTCATTACTTGTTTTTTTTCTCACAAATCCGAAATCGAAATTCCGACATCCGAAATTTCTTAACCTCCCCTGTTTTTCTCCACATTAAATCCGAAATCGAAATTTCGAAATCCGAAATCAGTAACTTTGCTCTCTTCTAAAAAGGGATAAAAAAACATCATGCCGGATTTTTCGCACTTACACGTACATACCCAGTTCTCATTGCTCGACGGCGCTGCCGACATCTCCAAACTGTATAAAAAAGCGGCGGCGGATGGCATGAAAGCACTGGCTATTACCGACCATGGCAACATGTTCGGTGTGTTTAAGTTTGTGGCGGAGGCTGGAAAACACAATGTAAAACCCATAGTAGGCTGCGAATTTTACGTGGTGGATGATCGCCATAAAAAACAATTCACCAAGGAAAAGAAAGATAAACGGTATCACCAACTGATGCTGGCCAAAAATCCCGAAGGCTATAAAAACCTGGTTAAGCTTTGTTCCTATGGTTATATGGAAGGCCTGTACAGCAAATGGCCCCGTATCGATAAGGAATTGATCCTCAAACATCATAAGGGACTCATCGCCACTACCTGTTGTTTGGGCGCATCCGTACCGCAAGCTATTTTGCGTGATGGCGAAGCGGCGGCTGAAATAGAATTTAAATGGTGGCTCGACCTGTTTGGCGAGGATTATTATATCGAACTGCAGCGCCACGATATCCCCGAGCAAAATACCGTGAATGCCGTATTGCTCAAATTCGCCAAAAAATATAATGTAAAGGTGATCTGCTCCAATGATTCGCACTATGTGGATCAGCAGGATTCCAACGCGCACGATATTTTGCTTTGCGTAAACACCGGCGATATGCAAAGCACCCCTATTGCTACCGATGAAGAAGGCGGCAAAGGTTACCGGTTCGGTTTCCCTAACGACCAGTTTTATTTTAAAACGCAGGCCGAAATGGGCAAACTGTTTAACGACCTGCCGGAGTCGTTAGATAACACCAACGAGATCGTCGACAAGGTTGAAGTGTTAAAGCTGAAGCGCGATATCCTGTTGCCCAACTACATCATCCCCGAAGAATTTAAAATACACAGCGAAACCACGCCGGATTCAGATACCCTTAACCAGTGGGAATACCTGAAGCATCTCACCTTTATGGGTGCCAAAGAACGCTATATCGATATCAGCCCGGAGACAGAAGAGCGTATCAACTTTGAGTTGTTTACGATCCGCACGATGGGTTTTGCCGGTTACTTTTTAATTGTGGCCGATTTCATAAGGGCCGGCCGTGATATGGGCGTGTTTATTGGCCCGGGTCGTGGTTCGGCAGCAGGATCGGTGGTGGCTTATTGCACCGGGATCACCAATATCGACCCGATGAAGTATAACCTCCTGTTCGAAAGGTTTTTGAATCCCGACCGTAAATCAATGCCCGATATTGATACGGATTTTGACGACGCAGGCAGGCAAAAGGTAATTGACTATGTGGTTGATAAATATGGCAAAAACCAGGTAGCGCAGATCATTACCTATGGCTCCATGGCGGCCCGTACCAGTATTCAGGATGTTGGCAGGGTGCTGGATATGCCCCTGTCTGACGTGAACGCGATAAAAAAACTGGTACCTGATACTTTAGGCATCACTTTACGGGAAGCCATTGAGCAGGTACCCGAGTTAAAAGAAATACTAACAGGCCACGACCTGAAAGCGCAGGTACTTCGCGAAGCGGAGAAACTGGAAGGCTCGGTACGTAATACAGGTGTTCACGCTGCGGGGATCATCATTGCACCTTATGACTTAACCGATATTGTTCCTGTCGCGGTAGCAAAAGACTCCGACCTGCTGGTTACCCAGTACGACGGCAGGGTGATTGAAGATGCAGGCGTCATCAAGATGGACTTTTTGGGCTTGAAAACCCTTACCATTTT
>NZ_CAIWNH010000061.1 GCF_903913935.1 uncultured Mucilaginibacter sp. | reverse complement strand
TCAAATAAATATAATTAAGTTTTGGTTCAGGGTTTCCTACAACCAGCTATGCTTATGCTTAATATCCATTAATAAATAATCAACCAATTATGTTACTTAAATTTTAAATTCATGAAAAGAAAACTACTAACACAATTCCTCATTTTTGCCGGGATGACATTATCACTTTTAGTGATAAGTCTACCGGGCTATTCGCAAATGAGAAAAATTACCGGCAAGGTGTTGGGTTCGGATGATGGACTCCCCCTGCCAGGCGTAACCATTAAAGTAAAAGGCACAACGGAAGCCACGAGTACCAATATAGACGGGCTCTATTCCATAAATGCGGCTCAGGGAAGTACATTGGTTTTCTCTTTTATTGGTTATGACCAAAAAGAGATTGCCGTTCCGGCATCAGGCGCCGTTGACGTAACCTTAGCGAAAAGTACTAACAGCCTGAACGAGGTTGTAGTAATAGGATACGGTAGTGCCCGCAGGAAAGACCTCGTAGGCGCTGTTGACGTGGTAAACGCAAAAGATGCCGGCGCAAATACATCACTAAGCCCTGCGCAATTACTAATAGGCAAAGCACCCGGCGTACAGGTAGTGCAAACAAGTGGCGTACCGGGCGCAGGCGCGCAAATTATTGTACGTGGTGTAGGTTCTTTCACTGATGTTAGCCCGCTGTATGTTATTGATGGCATACAAGGTAACGAAGGCTTGTTCAATCAGATCAGCCCGCAGGATATTGACAATATTACCATATTAAAAGACGCAGCTTCTACAGCAATATATGGCGTTGCCGGTGCTAACGGTGTTGTTATCATTACAACAAAAAAAGCTAAAGCCGGTGCCACTCAAATAGCATTTACATCACAGGTTGGTTTTTCAAGGATACCGAAAAAACTCGATCTGTTAAAAGCTGCCGATTATGTTAAGCTCCTTACTGATATTGATGTTACCAACAATAACCCTACGCCGGTAAAACTTACCACGCCGTTTGCTTTGGTTGACAGAAACGACTGGCAAGACCAAATTTTTAAAACAGCTTTATCAACTCAAAATGATTTAACGATTAGCGGCGGCGGCGACAAGGTTACCTATAATATGTCGGCAGGATATGTAACTCAGCAAGCAACCGTTAAGGATTATCAGCTTAAAAGGTTTACTAACAGGTTTACGTTAGAGGAAAAATTAGGCCGTTTTCGTTTCGGGCAAACCTTTAATTTGAGGTACACCAAAACTGAGGGAGAGGCAGTAAGCTTAGGTAACGCGCTTCAATATGCGCCTTATCAACCCATTTATGATTCTTCAATTCAGGGCGGTTACTCCATCCTTACCAATATTGATGATGACAGCAATGCTGTAAATCCGTTGGTGGACTTAGGCGTGAAAACACAAAGCAGCCATGAGCTGGTATTATTTCCGCAGGTATTTGGCGAAGTAAAAATTATCGATGGTTTAACCTTCAGGTCACAAGCAGCAATGCAATATGGCAGCAGTGTGAGTGATTCGTATAATATACCCTACGTAATTTCCAACAAACTATTTTTTGACAGGCAAGCAAGCCGTAGTTTTAACAACTACTATAATTACAACATCGACAATTATTTTTCCTATAACCGTAGCTTTGGTAAACACAATATTTCGCTAACCGCAGGTACAAGTTACATTGATCCCGGTAGCAGCAGGTTTGTTAGTCTGGTAGGTACCGGTATGCTAAACGATCAGGTAAAGGACATATCCGTAGCCACAACTATCACTGCCGCCAGTTCCTCAGGTTATGCCAATGGAACTGGTATTGAACAATCTTATTACGGACGTTTGATCTATTCTTACGACGATAAGTATATTCTTTCAGCCAGTTTAAGGCGCGATGGATCTTCCAACTTTCCTCCGGCAAGCCGTTACGGTAATTTTCCGGGAGGGGGCTTCGCATGGCGCTTCAGTCAGGAAGATTTCATAAAAGCAGCCTTTCCATTTGTTAGTGATGGTAAACTTCGCGTAGGATGGGGACGCACCGGTAACAACCGAATCTCTCTTACTGCAAGCGATGTGTATACCTTTAATGGATCTACTGCCGGAAACCTGGTGTATTCTTTCGGCAGGAATGAGCAATTTAATAGTGGCACAACACTTACTACCATCGGAAACGGGTTATTACACTGGGAAACAACCGACCAAACCGATGCCGGCATCGACCTGGGTTTTCTCAACAACCGGATAACGCTTAACGCCGATTACTACAATAGAAAAAGCTCC
>NZ_CAIWNH010000060.1 GCF_903913935.1 uncultured Mucilaginibacter sp. | reverse complement strand
GAGCTTCCTCTTTTGGCCATGAATTGAATATTACCCGACATTTGTGAATTTGGTGGTGGTGTTACAAGTTTATTATAAAATTTAACCACCGGTTGTATAGAGCTAGAATATTTGGGCAGGATATTTTTAACAAAATGTTTGTATTTTTGACAATCAAATAGGAACAACAAGCATTTTTACAAAAATATTACAAAAAAAAATGTTCTTATTTTAAATGTTAGTGTTAAATTTACACCGTAATACAAATACATAAAAAAGTCTTCTCATAATTTAGGTTTATAATTGGTTAGTAAAGGCCCCTGCCCATCAGGGGCTTTACTTGTTTTATAGGGTTTTTTCAACCCTCCGCTAATATCAAAATCGAAAGCCTTTCCATCTGCTGCTGTTGCCGCAAAAATCTACACTGGCTTATAAAGACATTAAATGCGATTAAGGGCGCTTATTTATCCTAAAAGGTAATAGATTTACCATTGTATTATATTTTAACAAAAATTTTGTTTTTACTTTAAATAGCTGCCTCTGTTTATGTATTTAAAAATTACACGCATCGCATTAATTTACCTCTCGGGTTTAATTTTACCGGGTATCGTTATTGCACAATCAGCACAAAAAGATATAACTATCAATGCGTCCGGCATTCAAATGGTGCTGAATTATAATCACCAGGCCAGCATCACTTCGCTAACTGTTGGCGGGCAAAAGGTGATCAGTGGCGCGGATGGCGTTTTTACTTCGGTAACAATACATGGTACTGTTTATTCTTCGAAGCAGTTAAATGCATCGCCTATACGCCTAAAAACAAAAAACACCATTAAACTCAACGGCATCCATTATGGGCCGATCACTGAAAACTGGACTTTTACCATTTCCACCCAAAACATAAAATGGAGTATTGAAAGAAGCAATACAAAAGCATTGAAGGTTGACGAAGCCGCTTTTCCCGCTTTCAATTTCGATAGCATCAATACCTGGGAAGGCGCTTACCAGGGTTATGGCGGGCTGGCCTGGTTTTACCTGTTTAATGAAAAATTGTGCACTTATGGTATCCACACCCGTTCATCTGATTTCTGGAACAGCAAAAACAACACGGGGCTTAATATAACCGTTGATGCCCCGGGCAAAAATGTTTGTATGAAATACAGCCGCACCAACGGGGATAAGCTGGCCTATACCATTGGCGTTTCAGACAAAGAGATGCAATATAAAATGGATACCGGCACTAACCGGAGAAGATTTATCCGGCAAAGGACGGATGTATGGGCGCCCTATACCATCCCGGCAGGAAAAAGTCATCAAACCATAAAACTAAGCTATTTCAATTTTAACGAAAAATACGGGCGCGGAACATTTAAGGGAATTGACAGTACTGCGGTAAGTGCGGTATTAAATACCATTGCCAGGATAGGCGTTATTGACTCTCTGCATTTTGGCGGCAACAGCTGGCATACCCCCTATGGTCCTATCTGCCTGCACGAACAGTATATTGGCCAGCTGGGCCTCGGCATTAATGACCCCAAGTACCTGAAAGGCTACCAAAGCTGCCTGGATTATTACCGCGACCATGCCATAAAACCGGACGGCCGCGTGTACCCGCGCTGGGCATATACCAATGAAGATGCCATGCCGGGTAAATTTAACCAGTATGGTTTTTACGAAGCGCAATGGGGTATTTTAATGGACTCGAACCCAGACCTGGTGACTAATGTTGCTGAATTATATGACATGACGGGTGATAAAAACTGGGTAAAAACGCACCAGCTATCGTGCGAAAAAGCTTTGGACTGGGTCCTGAAACGCGACAGCAACCATAACGGGCTGGTAGAAATGATGACCAATGACCAGAGCGAAAAAAAGAGCAGTGACTGGATAGATATTATTTGGGCATCGTACGAAAATGCTTTTGTGAATGCGAAACTATACCATGCGCTTGTTAAGTGGGCCGCTATTGAACGGCAATTAAATAATAATGCTAAAGCAGGCTACTACGAAAGCTTCGCGGCCAGGCTGAAAACCAGTTTCAATAAATCGACTAAAGATGGTGGTTTTTGGGATGAGGAAAAAGGTTGTTATGTGCACTGGATTGCAAAAGACAAATCCGTACACGGCACAAATATGGTTACGCCGGTAAACTTTATGGCGATTGCCTACGGCATTTGCGATAACGATGGAAGGAGAAAGACCATCCTGGATAATATAGAAACACAGATGCAGCAGGAAAAGCTCTTCTTTTGGCCCATAGCGATGACGACATACGCCCCCGGTGAAGGAAACGGATGGCAGTTCCCTTTTCCAAATTATGAAAACGGGGACCTGTTTTTATCATGGGGTTCCGTCGGCGTAAAAGCCTATGCTGCCTATAGCCCTGCACTGGCCCTTAAATATGTAAAAAATGTATTGAACCAATATAGTAAAGACGGCCTTGCCTTTCAGCGTTATGGCAGGTTGAAGCAGGATGGATTGGGAGATGATATCCTGTCAGGCAATAGTTTGGCAATAGTGGGCCTGTACCAGGCTATTTATGGCATCAACCCTGAATATAACCGCTTTTACCTGGACCCGCATATTACGCCGGCGCTTGAAGGCACCAGTTTAAACTATAAATTCAGGAACGAACGTTTGGTTATCAACCTTGAACATGATAGGTATGCGGTTAGTAATGGCAGATTTAAAGTGGTTGCCCCAACGGATTTTGGATTTTTTTCCACCAAAACCCAATTGAGCTATTTTAATGGTAACAAAACAAATGCTGCTTTGCAAATAACTTCGGCAAAACCCTTAACCATCGAAATAAAAAACTGGGACACGGGTAAAATAGAATGGCTGCAAACTTCGGCCCCTTCATCATTACCAGTGACATATACCGTCCATCAATTAAAACCCAATTCGGACTATGTTTATAGGGTAGATGGCAAGCTTGTAAAAAAAATAAGGACTAATACTTTAGGGGATATCATGATCAGCAGGCAAAGACTGGCTCCTTCTGAGCTGATAACTATCTCGTACAAAAAATAAATAGCCTGCCCGTAGTTGATTATAATTAACCCAGTATTTACAGAAATACAAGATTTGCATTTGTCGCCGGAATAACTGTTGCTTAGTAAGTTCAATTAAGAAATGCAACAAAAGCTAAATAAATGATACCAGATAGCATACACTATCCGGCATCATTTAAGGAAAAATTAGACT
>NZ_CAIWNH010000059.1 GCF_903913935.1 uncultured Mucilaginibacter sp. | reverse complement strand
GAAAACAAAAACATAAGATTGTCAGAACTTGCTTCTCAGATTGATCAGGTTGTAAATAATACCTTTAAACATCTCCAGTTTTGGGTGATTGCTGATGTTACTAACCACAATCATAAAGCCGGTACAACCAATCATTACTTCGAGCTCGTAGAAAAAGAACCCAATACAAATAATATTTTAGCAAAGTTTTCAGCAACAGCCTGGGGCGATGGAGCACGCGAACTGGCCCTATTTGAAACCCGTACCGGGCAGCGATTTACAAATAATATTCAGGTATTAATCAGGGTTAAAGTAACCTTCCATGCCACCTATGGGCTTAAATTAGAGGTAACTGATATAGACCCAAACTTCACATTAGGAGTCATCGAACAGCAACGCCAGCAAACGCTGGAGCGGCTCTGTAGGGAGTATCCGCAATACATCCAAAAAAGGGGTGACGAATACTGGACAAAAAATAAAAATTTACCTCTTGCATTGGTCATACAGCGGATAGCTGTTGTTTGCGCTACAGGTTCAGCGGGCTGGCAGGATTTTCAACACACCCTTGAAAATAACCCTTATGGATACAGATTTGAAATTATACCTTTTTTTACACAGGTGCAGGGTGAAGCAAACGCGGTAGCAATGCAGGATAAACTGATTGCAATTTATCAATCAACCACCGCCTTTGATGTAGTCGTCATAATAAGAGGAGGTGGGGCACAAACGGATTTTTTAATATTTGATCATTACCTGGTTGGCCGCGCAATAGCTCGTTTTCCAATTCCGGTAATCACTGGCATTGGGCATCAAAAAAACATCACCATAGCTGATCTAATGGCCCATACATCGGTTAAAACACCTACAAAATCGGCTGAGTTTATCATAAACAATAACCGCGCATTTGAAGAAAAGCTGCTAACAATACAGAAGAACCTATTGATTAAGGTGCAACAAAACTTATCATCAAAAAACAGCCAACTTGCCGGGATAAAATCAAAAATTACAAACGCCGGATATCTGATGCTCTCGGCTGAAAAAAACCTTTTAAATGAAATAAGACAGGTTATCATTGGCAAAGGAAGGTCTATTCCATACCATCATAGGATTGCGCTGGCTAATTTTACAGGAACACTTCTCAGCAAACCAAAGATATTAGTGGCCGCAAAGAAAAAGGAACTGGAAAACAGATTCGATAATATCATTTATTTTCAAAAGGCCTTTTTAACCAATACAAGAGGATACTTGAATCACTCTATAACATATTTTAAAGCTGTATCTCCGGAAAATACATTGAAAAGAGGATTTGCGATTGTAAAACTAAATAACCGTATCATTACTGACCCTGAAAGCCTGAAAAATGGAGACAATTTTACAGTTATTATGAAGGAAACAGAGTTGACAGCACTTTTACAAAACAAAAAAGCATTATGACCGATCCAAATATGTCCTATGAGGCAGCGTTCAAAGAATTAAGGGAAATAGAAGCTGACATTCAAAACGAAGCTGTATCAGTAGATGTTTTGGCTGAAAAGGTAAAACGCGCATCAGAGCTTATTGCATTATGCCAATCAAAGTTGCAGAAAACCGAATTTGAAGTAAATAAGATCATTAGCCAGATGGAACAAAAGCCAACCAATGGGCCAAATAACTAACATGGATTTTAAAATGTTTTACAACTGTTTTACAACATTGATGTAAAACAAAAAGCACTTACTGCTTTTATCGCCGTAAGTGCTTGATTGTTAGTCGTGGGAGTTACTGGGTTCGAACCAGTGACCCTCTGCTTGTAAGGCAGATGCTCTGAATTTTTGCAATCCTATCTCATGTCAAATAAATAGCCTATATTGCACAAAAACGCACTTTTACTTTGTCCAGCGTTTCATAAAAACACATAAGTTTGTTCATATAAACGAAAATGTTTTACAACTGTTTTACATTATGGTAACTTTTAAAGGCGTAATACTCCCCCACCACAAAAAAGAAGACGGCACCTGGCCTGTAAAAATCCGGGTTACACATCTTCGTAAATTGAAGTATTTGACCACTGATATGTTTGTGAAAAAGGAAGATCTGAATGTCAAAAAAACAAAGATCACCAACAAAACCAAACTTATCAAAATAGAAACAAAACTGCAGGAGTACCGCCTTTTAGCTGAAGATTTACCCGACACATCAGCCTTAACAGTGACCCAGGTGGTTGACCTCCTAAAAAAGGCAATTGATAAAAACGTAAAAGTTGAAGTGGACTTTGCTGATTTTATAAAAAAAACCATTGAGAAACGACACAAAAAGACAAAAGCAGAAGACGATAAAACTGCAATTGGCTACCAAACTGTATTAAACAGTTTACAGGATTTTTTTAAATCTGACCAGATTTCCATTAATAAAATTAACTATAAATCTTTGCCGGAGTATGAAGAGTACCTAAAAACCGAAAGGGTTATAACCCGGATAAATCAATTTGGAAAGCCCCAAACAAGGACTTTAAAGCCGATGGCCAATGGCATCAATAACTACATGCGTATTATCCGTTCCCTATTTAATGATGCTATGGAAGAGTATAATGATGAAGACAATAATGAAATCCTTATCAATCACTATCCTTTTAAGAAATTTAAAATCACCAAACCACAAACGCCACCCAGAAAAAACATCCCGATAAATGAAATCAGACTTCTAAGAGATTTCAAACCAACCACACGCGCCGAAAGGCCTATTTTAGGGAGGGATGTGTATATGTTATCTTTTTACCTGGTTGGGATAAACCTAATTGACTTATTCAAGGCAAAAGACCTAAAAAATGGGCAGTTAAGCTACAATAGAAGCAAAACAGCAAGCCGGAGAGATGATAAGGCATTCATATCCTTAAAAGTTGAACCGGAAGCCCAGGCAATCATTGATAAATACACCGATACCAGTAAAAAGCGAATTTTTAACTTTTACAGCCGGTATAAAACAATCAATAATTTCACAAAAGCAGTAAATATTGGCTTAAAGCAAGCATCAACCGAGCTTGAACTAAAGAAAAATATCACCTCAGGGTCAGCGCGTGCAAGCTGGGCCACTATAGCTTTCACCGATTGTAAAGTTACAAAAGATGAGGTTGATTTGGCTTTAAATCACATGGACCCCCGGCATAAACTTGCTAATATTTATATTGAAAAGGATTTTTCGATGATTGATGAATCAAACCGCAAGGTATTGAATACCTTGCGGGATTGATTATGCTGCCTGTTTAAAATAAACCATTAATTCGGTTGATTTTACCAGCATACTAAGTTCAATTCTGTCAAGCTGGACTTTGGAATTTTTATCACCGGTTTTATGCGCGGTAATACTTCCTTCCTTTATCCATTTATCAACAGATCTCCTGCCATACTGTTTGTATGCAGAACTAAGAGTTAAATAAGGGTTTAACAGCCCTGCTTCGATAATAGTCTTAGTACAAGCTATTTCAACCGCCGTTCTTATGATACCCATAAGATTTGTGTGTGTTATTGTTAACTCCATACAAATACCCCCACAATTGCGAAGACGATCAAATGTAGAGTATTAATCCATAATAACTATTGGTTATTAAAATTGTAGTGCCAATTTCTTGAAGACAACCCGGATGCGTTAATAGATATGGACAATGCAGTCTGACTTATAAATCCTGGCATCTTAAATAATAAGACAACTTATTGATGTTTTAAGATGACACCGGAGATCGCCATGACTATTATGACAATAGAGAAAATAGTAAGAATGGCAGATTAAGACGAGGTTACCACGTCGCTATCAGGGTTGATAATATCAAGTTCGCCAGTAAATGTTAGTGCAGGAATTGTGATAGTTCCAGTGGCGTTTGTACCAAAACTAGCAGTAATAGTGCTAAGAAATGCTCTCACATATGGAAACATTATAGCAGGGGAATTAACATTCATAAATATTTTTCGATACTCTTCGCTTGCATCCTCGCCAATTGTAAATGCACCAACCGCGTTAGTTTCAATAACAAACGATCCTTCGGCAGATACATTTACACTCATAATAATTTCAAAAGAGTCTTTAGATTCTTTATGCAAAAAAATAGAAGGAGTTACATCCAATACGATCTCCTCATTATCAT
>NZ_CAIWNH010000058.1 GCF_903913935.1 uncultured Mucilaginibacter sp. | reverse complement strand
TCATTAAAAGAGACAACTACAAATTAAAAGATCATGAAATTACAGACCCCAAAAATCAAGTTATCAGCATTATTAATAGCAATAATTGCTGTATTCACCAGCTCATTTGCAAGGGCGCAATCAAAACCATGGATAGCGCCTGCTGCTGCACAAGCTATGAAAAATCCCGTTGCTTCAACGCCGGATGTGCTGAAAGCCGCAAAAACTCTTTACGTTACCAATTGCGCCCCCTGCCATGGTGAAAAAGGCAAAGGCGACGGACCGGCAGCAGCTTCATTAACGCCACACCCTGCTGACCACACTTCTGCTGCGCTGCGTAATGAACCGGACGGCTCATTATTCTGGAAACTTTCTGAAGGCAGAACCCCGATGCCTCAATACAAAAAAATATTAACTGAAACACAAAGGTGGCAGCTGATCGATTACATACGCAGTCTCAGTAAAAAATAACAGTTCATGTAAATAATTCCAATAACACAGTAAAACTGGGAAAATATGAAATCAATTTTTAAAAAAATAGCAATCGGGCTTGGTGCCCTGTTGCTCATAACACAGGCAAACGCGCTCTTTGCACAACAGGCTCCAACCCCGCAGGACACGCTAAACGATAGGATCACAGCACTGGAGCAGCAAGTATTTCAGCAAAAACGGGGCGAAGACCACTTTATGGTAGCCGGCTTGTTAACTTTTGGCCTCGTTACCAACAAAACAAAAACAACCATTGGCGGCGTAAGCACAACCAGCCGCACCAGCACATTTGGTAATGCCGATACCTACGAATTTAGCCCAATGCTGCTCTGGCGTCATGGCGACAAATTTTTAATGGAATTCGAGCCTTCTTTTAATAACGACGGACTGGGTGTAAACTGGGCCGATGTATCGTATTTTGCTGCACCTGGCCTCATCATCAGGGGTGGTTACCTGGTTATTCCCTTTGGTATTTATAACAAGCGTTTAGCAGCTGGCTGGATAGACAAGTTGGCTACTGACCCCATTGGTTTAGACATACCCGCCGGTACCGATTACGGATTTGAAGTTGAAGGCGGGCTACCGCTGGGCGATATGAAATGGAGTTATGACCTGGCAGTAACGAATGGTATGCAGTTACTCCCCGATGGAGAACTACAGGGCATAGGTATTACGGATAACAATATCAATAAAACTTTTTCCGGCAGGTTAGCGATACTTCCGTTATCCAACTCTGCACTTGAGCTAGGTGTTTCCGCATTAACCGGCAAAGTTGGCGATTCAGGCGCACCAAATGCTGATATTAAAACTAATATGTATGCAGTCGATTTGAATTATATCCAGGCAATAAAGCCATTTTCGGTGAACATTAAAGCTCAGTATAACGTCGTAAATGTGGATAGGCAAAATTATATCAACCCCAATGATTCTACCCAAACCTATGGTTACAATAACCACTCAACATCAGGTTTTGCGCAAATCTCACTAAGGCCAGCCTTTTTAGACAACGGTTTAAAGAATTTTGAACTGGCTTACCGCTACGCCAATTATACCTCGCCGGCAATGTCAGCATGGGGAGCAAAAACGGATCAATCAACTATTGGGCTTGCTTATTGGATCAACTGGAGAACTGTATTAAAAGTATCTCGTGAAATCGTCAATACTAATGGCACCGTAAATACAGCCATTTTTCCAGATGCTGGAATTTCAAGATCCAATTCATGGTTTATACAATTTTCCATTCAACTTTAAAAAACAGCTATATGAAAACTTTAAATAAAAAGAATTTAATGGGTATAGTGGTGATCCTTGTTGGAATCCTGATATTTTTATCCATCAACGGCTGCTTTGTAAGTGAAAAAGTAGCCGCAAAAAGCGGCGCGCAGTTATGGGCAGAGAATTGCCAGCGCTGCCACAATATGCCCTCTCCTGCCACCTTTTCGCCCGATCAATGGGAAACAGTTGGCATGCACATGCAAACCCGTGCGTTGCTCACAAAAGATGAAAGGGGAAAAAATCGTTGAGTTTTTAAAACAATAACCCCACTGACAACAAAAACAGCCCTGCACTTAAAAAACGCAGGGCTGTTGCTTTTAAATACTCTTTTTATAAAAAGACCATAACGATTCAAGTTTTTTAGTGATACATCGGATAAATACCCCCCCCTTTGACTTTCTGCTGCTGGGCGAGTTGTTCCAGTACAATCACCACAGGCACCCCAATAGTGCCAATTTCGGCGTAAAATGGTTTGAATTTGACCCGGTTTACCCGGTAATGAAGTTAATGCACTGGATGCGGATCATTAAGCTGAGGAAAGCGTATTGAGGGGATATAAAAGTATATTTTTACCCGATTGCTTTTTTAACACAAAAAACACCAAGAATACTCGAAGTTCGCAGTGAGTAAAATTGAATAATTTCCTCAGCGTTACTCTGCGAATATCTCCGTGTTCTCTGTGTTAAAAATTATAAATATGTGCCTTCCCTTTACACATTTTTTTACCCGCCAATTACCAATCCTTTTATATATTGCAGTGTTATCTACATCATATGCACGGAGGCGGTTTTTTTACCATTTTTTTGATCATTGCAGCGATCAGCCTGCTGTTTGACTGGTATGTTTTTGCCGGGCTGAAAACCTTAACCAAAGAGTGGAATTTTATCAAATTAAGATATCTGGTAACCTTTGGATATCTTTTTGTTACCGTCGGGGTAACACTGATCCTGCTACTCGATTTCAAAACTTTCCAGACGGCCAAAGGAATGACGCCCTTGCATGAGTGGATACTCAGTATCTTCCTGACGCTGCTATTTACCAAGCTATTTTTTGTAATCATATTGTTTTTGGGTGATATCGGCCGTTTTTTTTTATGGCGTCGTTAACCATTTTGTAAAGCCAAAAGGGGCGCCTGCCAAACCTTTTTTCCCGGCCAGGCGCAAATTCATCAGCGAGGTTGCTATACTGGTGGCAGCGGTGCCGTTTTCAGGTTTCCTTTACGGAATGTTCAAAGGCAAATATGATTACAAACTGCATAAACAAACGCTGTATTTTGATGACCTGCCCGAAGCATTTGACGGTTTTACCATTACCCAGATCTCCGACATCCATTCAGGTAGTTTTGATAACACTGCAGCGGTTCAGCGCGGTATAGACCTGGCGAAAGCCCAAAAAAGCGACCTTTTTGTTTTCACAGGCGACCTGGTGAATAACGCGGAATGGGAGATCAAGCCTTACATAAACCATTTCAGCCAGCTACGTGCGCCCTACGGGCAGTTTTCCATCCTCGGCAATCACGATTATGGCGATTATATCCATTGGGACAGCGAAACGGAAAAAGCTACCAATCTGGTCAAGCTAAAAGAACGCCACAAAGAACTTGGTTACCGCTTACTGCTGGATGAAAATATAGAGATTGAAAAGAACGGCCAAAAACTCTCGCTCATCGGCGTGCAAAACTGGGGGCGCGGTTTTATCCAGATCGGCGATCTGGATAAAGCGCTCAATGGCGTCGATAAAGATGCCTTTAAGATCCTCCTTTCCCACGACCCTACCCACTGGGAAGAAAAAGTACGCTACCATCCAACCAACATCCATTTAACACTTGCGGGCCATACGCATGGCGCACAGTTCGGGGTGGAAACCGCTGGCCTCCGCTGGAGCCCGGTGCAATACCGCTACCTGGATTGGGCGGGCCTCATCAACGAAAAAAACCGTTACCTGTATGTGAACAGAGGGTTTGGCTTTTTAGCCTTTTCGGGACGATTGGGAATCTGGCCGGAGATTACGGTGATAACGTTGAAGAAGGGCGATAATCAGAATCATCCTAAAGCATAAACCTATACTTACCATACGAATAGTGGCTTTCAATGTCAATATTTGTCATGCTCTCTGTGATCTTGTGCTTTCTGGATAGCATTTGGCACGGTTTAGGCTATCCATACCTAAAACAACTGCCATGGCATCATCAACACAAAATAAAATAGGCAAACGCCCCGAAAAAGAACCGGTTCCACTAATGGATACCCTGCACGATACCTGGCGGGTAATGAAGCCATTTGTATACTTTTCTGTAAAAGCACTAAAAGTTATGGCGCATGCGCTTATCTTTATTGTAAAGCATATCCCCAAACCAGAAGAACATCCGCCTGAATCAAAAAAAGATAAAGTGATCAAAATCTGATTCCGGGTGAAAAACTTACGAAGTTTTGGAAACTTCGTAAGTTTAACCTCTACTTTTGTCGAATTAAATTCATTTTTTAAAATACATATTTGAATTTAATTCGACATTTATTTATATTTACCGTATGATTAACGAAACAGAGATCATACTGGATAAAACAGATCTGCACATTTTAAACCTGATGCAGGACAACGCGCGCATCAGCAATGCCGACCTGGCAAGGGAACTGGGCATGGCGCCATCCGGTGTTCTGGAGCGGGTGAAAAAGCTGGAACAAAAGGGTGTTATCCTGCAATACACCGCCCGCATAAATCCGGATGCCTTGCAGCAAAAAATGGTCGCCTTTATTTTTATGAAAGCCGCTGACAGCCCCGGCTGCAATGATACCGCCCGCGAGCTGGCCAAAATACCCGAAGTACAGGAAGTACACCATATAGCCGGCGACGACTGCTACCTGGTAAAGGTACGTACCTATGATTCAGCCACGCTGATGGCCCTGATGCGGGGCAAATTCAGTAAAATCCCCAACCTTTTAAGTACCCGTACAACCATCGTACTGGAAACTGTAAAAGAACAACAACAATTGGTAATACCCGAAAAATAAACGATATATGCCTTCAACCTCAACTAAAACGGCTTCCCCTTTATGGGTGATCATTGCCTTCGCCACAGTGTACCTGGTGTGGGGTTCTACCTATTTTTTCATCAGGTTTGCCATGCAGGGTGGTTTTCCGCCATTTTTTTTAGGCGCGGTTCGCTTTATTATTGCCGGCCTGATCATGATGACCTGGTGTGTAATTAAAAAGGAAAACATATTCAACAAAAAAGATATCATCACCGCCGCGATCACTGGTATTTTGTTACTGTTTGTAGCCAATGGGATCGTGATCTGGTCGGAACAAACATTACCAAGCGCCATGGTGGCGATTTTGGTATCATCGGCCCCTATTTGGTTTGTAGTATTGGATAAGCCGCATTGGTCGGTAAATTTCAGAAGCACGGCTACCATTATTGGTTTGATCATCGGTTTTGGCGGGGTGATCCTGCTCTTCAGCGAACAAATTGGCAACATATTTAAAAGTGCAGATGCGCAGGCAAAACTGCCCTGGATGCTGTTATTGGTTGTGGGCACTATTTCATGGTCAGGGGGATCCCTTTACTCAAAAAGCAGGAAATCAACTTCCTCAACAACTGTAAGTTCAGCCTGGCAAATGCTTGCAGCGGGCCTTGTTTACGTGCCGGTTAGTTTTTTGCACGGCGAATACAAGGGGCTGCACTTACAAAACATCCAACCCCACGGATGGATGGGACTGATCTATTTAATCATTTTCGGATCGATTGCCGGCTTTAGCGCCTATGTATGGCTGCTGCAGGTACGCCCGGCTACGCAGGTGAGCACTTATGCTTATGTTAACCCTGTTATCGCTGTAATATTGGGTATATTTTTTGCCGGGGAGCATATTTCGTTCACTCAAATAGGCGGGCTGGCTATTATTTTATTCAGCGTGTTATTGATTAACCTCTCTAAGTACCGCAAAGAAAAAAAGACGTTAGAGTTAGTTGTTGATTAGGTACACCATTGTCATTGCGATCCACCTTTTGGCGGAGGCAATCGCGAACTTTGCATGTAGAGAAATGCACAGCGGTAATGAACAGTTCGCGATTGCTTCGTGCCTCGCAATGACAAAAAGGCCCAATCACCCAATTAACCAATACTAATCCATCTCCTTTGGCAAATTGCGCACCGGCGCCTGCCAGCGGCCGAATTCGTAAAAATGTTCAATGCTGACGGTGATCTTGCTGCTTTTGGGGTATTTCCCTTTTGAATGGTTGGTTACCCTCAAATAAACTTTATCCCGCTCAATGATCAGTTCTTCATAAAAGCCTTTAAATAAAACCTGTTTAACCGTCCACTTAGCGCCGAAGCCTTTGGTGATCTTAACATGTTCGGCGTATATTACTACCGTTCCCCGCGTAGTTTTAACGCCTACTTTTTTGGCGTCCTCCAGGTTCAGTTGGCTGCTGCTGGCCAATATTTGGGCGGTATATAGCAGTTTGGGCGAATTATAAAGTTCTTCGGGGCTGCCATTCTCTACAATTTCTCCCTCTTTTAAAACAATGAGCTCATCAGCCATGGAGAGGATTTCGGCAGGATCGTGCGAAACTAACACCACCGTTACGCCCCATTACTTAACAATATAACGGATGTCATGCTGCAAACCCTCGCGGTACGTGGCATCCACCTGGTTAAAGGGTTCATCCAGCAAAAGCACCTCCGGTTTGCTTATAAGGGCTTTGGCAATAGTTACCCTTTGCTTTTCGCCACCGCTCAGTTTACCAAAGGGCATATCTTTCAGCGGTAAAACATCCAGCATATTCAGTGAATCGGTGATCTTTTTATGCTCGGTAGCTAAACCAAGTTCTGAATTCCTTAAACCTGAACGCACACTCTCCCAAACAGTTGCATTGAGGTCCATATCCTGGTTATTTTGGGTAACCAGGCGCATAGCTTCATGAGCGGGCTGTAATTTCTCCTCGCGCATCAGCACCCTTTCTTCCTTGAAAAACACTTCACCGGCGTCCGGCCGCGTCAAGCCATAGAGCAAATTCAGCAACGTAGTTTTTCCGCTACCGCTTTCACCAACAATAGCCGTTATTTTGCCTTTAGGGATTAATATGGTTACATTATTTATGCCTGTAGACTTGTCGCCAAAATAGTTTTTGGTTACCGAGATCGTCTCCAGGATCATCTCATTTTGCATATCGCGTAATTTTGATTAAAGTCTTCATTGAATTCCAGAAAGCAAAACAGCTAATCTGTTTCCGGATATATCCCCAAACTTAAACTATAAAAGTTTGTACTAAAAAAGAATTATACATTTCGGACAAAAAATTTATATTTAACACTTAATCAAACCCCAAAAAACTTAAAATGGCACACGGCGAAAACTGGCATTCAACACACAAAAAATCATTTTCATTTGGACAACGGCTGGCTGACTCAGTAGCAAATGGCATGGGCTCATGGCGGTTCATCATTATTCAATCCATAATTGTTGCGCTTTGGATGGCGCTTAATATTATAGCATTTATCCACCATTGGGACGAATACCCTTTTATTTTGCTAAACCTGCTATTTTCAACCCAGGCGGCCTATGCGGCGCCGATCATTATGATGGCCCAAAACCGCCAGAATGAACGTGACCGTGCCCATGCCGAAGCTGATTTTAAAACAAACGTGGAAGCCAAAAAGGAAATTGAAGAGTTGATGGAAAGGCTTAATTCAATTGAAATTGATAAATTGGATAAGATCCTGGCCATCCTGCAAAAAATGGATTGCAAGTAGATGAGCTATTGGAGATGAGTTGACCGGAGATTACCTACCGGATGGCGGTCACAGGTAATTTTCGGGTCAACTTAACGCTATTTAACTTTTCGGCAGACAACAACTATTTGGTTTTTATTACATTTGCGCCCGAAATGACAAAAATTGAAGACGCTATAGTACACGAAGTTGAGGACGATGTTAAACCCAAAACCTGGAAACAGCGGCTGTGGAACGTCACCAAGTTGGTGTTAAAATTAGTCATTACCTCTGCATTGCTTTATTATGTATTTAGTAAAGTACATTTCAGTGATGTAAAATCACGGCTGGTACATGCCAACTACTGGTGGATGGCAGTGGGAGTATTTTTTTATTTTGCCTCCATGGTGGCCTCTTCCTGGCGG
>NZ_CAIWNH010000057.1 GCF_903913935.1 uncultured Mucilaginibacter sp. | reverse complement strand
CGCAGTACCGACGGACAAAAATTTGTACAGCATCTGCACGCCATCGATATTTTAACGGGTGCCGACAAAGCAGGAAGTCCGGTTTTGATTAGCGCCAGTGTGCCCGGAACAGGGGATGGTAATGTGAATGGCACAGTAAGCTTTGATCCCCTGCGGAACAACCAGCGGCAGGGATTAGTGCTGGTAAACGGCGTTGTGTACATTTCCTGGTCTTCTCATTGTGATTGGAACCCCTATCACGGTTGGGTCATGGGATACAATGCATCCACACTGACACAGCAAGGCGTTTATAATGATACCCCCAACGGCGAAAACGGTGGAATTTGGGAAAGCGGAATGGGTATAGCAGCAGATGCGCAAGGCAGTTTATACATTACAACAGGCAACGGAACAGTAGGTAAAGGCAGTTTTTCAGCAACCGGGAATGGCACAAACGATATAGGGAACCAGGGCCCTACTGACCTTATTAACCGCGGCGAAAGTGCAATAAAACTTACCCCTTCAGGTAACACACTAAATGTCACCAGCTACTTTACCCCTTTAAATTATTTGAACCTGAACACAAACGATCTGGATTATGGCGTTATGGGTACATTTTTAATTCCGGGCACAAATTTATACCTGACCGGTTGTAAGGATGGTAATTTGTATGTGCTCAATAAAGACAATATGGGAGGATACTCCACGTCATTCAATGTCATTCAGCAAACTATCCCGCTAAACGGTAGTATGCACTGCCAGCCGGCTTTTTACAAAGGCGGATTAAACCAGTATATGTATTTATGGTCCGAAAACGATCAGTTAAGAGCCTTCGCATTTGATTATGGAACAGGCTTGTTTGCAAAAAATTCAACTGTTTCACCGGATCCCGGTCCCGGAGGGGACTGTGGTGCACAGCTATCAGTCTCCGGCAACGGTTCTGTAAACGGCACCGGGATTCTTTGGGCTTCCTATGCATCCGCAGGTGATGCGGGCAATACCGTGGTTACCGGTATCTTAAGGGCTTTTGACGCGAATGATATCACCAAAGAACTTTGGAACAGTAATCAATCTAATAGCGATGGCGTTGGCTTTTATGCAAAATACTGCTCGCCAACCGTTGCCAACGGACATGTTTACCTGGCAACCTTTTCGAAAAAAGTAGTTGTATACGGGTTAAAATAAAAAGACAATAGTGGGATTGTTTGTTAAATCCCGTTTTTCTTTTTTATCCCAAAACGTTTTCTTCAGGTATGGTGACCGTGGTTGAAAGGGCGTCGAAAACGCTGGGAGCATCCGGATAAGTTATATAAATACAAACGAATTTAAAAAAGGGCAGGTTTTGTTACAGGCCATCGCAGGCTGAACCAATAATTCACTTGATACGGCAGTTACCTTAGCTGGTTATAAATAGCAGCATGCAATAATGCCGCCATGGGCCACCTCAGAATCAAATGTAATACTTGCTGCTGGGTTTTTAACCTGCCTGAGTTTTTAATGCCCCATTGCTTTACGGTCGTAAATTTGTATTCGTCGATACATTTCCGATCTTCATCTATTTTCGTCATTTAAAATAAATAACCAGCTATTTTAGTTTAATATTTGATTTACGGGGTGTTTTGTTGCATGCCCGGCAGACGGTTTTTAATTAGAGTTGGTGGATATCAAATTAAATATATGTTTTGATAAAATAAATGTTTAAACGCGCAGTTGTTAATTTATGTTAAATGTGAATGGATGCTGGTTTTTGGTAAGGTAATTTCATTTACACTACAGAATGTTCGGGTAATATTGTTGTAAGGCTCCCGGACGAAACAAAATTGTTTAAAATTCTCAGCGCGGTATGCAAATGGTTATGAATGATCAGTTGGTTTTTAAAAAGAGTTGCAAGCTTATGGGCAACCATTTTGAATTAACGGCCGTTGCTGATAATGAAGACTGGGCTAATAAAAGGATTGATGCGGGAATTGCTGAAATACAAAGAATAGAGCGGTTGTTAACCACCTTTAGTGACGATAGTGAAACTAACCAGGTAAATCAAAACGCTGGTATTATGCCTGTGATAGTAAGTGCTGAAACTTTTGCGCTGGTGGAGCGTTCCCTCAGGATATCGGGGTTAACACAGGGTGCTTTTGATATTACCTACGGCTCGATTGAAAAGCGTTTATGGAATTTCGATAAAAGCATGACAGCGTTGCCGGATAAGGCTACCGCAAAAAAAATGGTGAGGCTGATCAACTACCGGAATGTTGTACTCGACAGGGAAAAAAGCACGATCTACTTAAAGGAAAAGGGGATGCGGATTGGTTTTGGGGGTATTGGTAAAGGGTATGCCGCCGAAAGGGCCAGGCAGGTGATGAAAGGCCTTGGCGTAAGCAGTGGTGTGGTAAACGCATCGGGTGACCTTTGTGCATGGGGGCTCCAACCGAACGGCACCCCCTGGACAGTTGGGATTGTAAACCCAAATGTTAAAAACGAAATATTTTCGTGGATGTCGGTCACTGATATGGCGGTTGCTACTTCGGGCAATTACGAGAAGTTTGTAATGATAGATGGTAAAAAATATTCACATACCATTGATCCGCGAACAGGATTGCCGGTTACCGGCATCAAAAGCGTTACTATCATTACTACTAATGCTGAAATAGCTGATGCAATGGCAACCCCGGTGATGATCATGGGCATTTATACAGGCCTCGACCTGATCAACCAGATGAATAATATAGAAGCTATCATTATTGACGATGATGACAAAATGTACACATCAAAAAATATACATATAAAATAAAACCCCCGATAGAATGAAACGATTGATAAAAATATCGGCCTGCTTACTGCTCGTTATTTCTGCCACATCATGTGTGCATTTAAAGGAGTATCAGAAAAGCCGGCTAAATGACTCTGAAATGGCGCTGACTAACAGAAAGGTAGAAAAAAACGAATTGAATTTTCAATCATACCGTGAGGGCGCTTCTGGTGCAAATGCCGGCAAAACAGGTGGTGGCTGCGGCTGTAATTAATTATCCGATACGAGTACTACTTAAAATTTATGAAGAAAAAGTTTTTATCCGTAATCGGATTTGCAATTTTATGCCGATTTCAAGTCTATGCGCAGGTTAACACTGACACTACCAGGCTGCCCAAGCCTGCGTATACCAGCTTATATACCCCGGTTGACCAGGACAGCAGCAGTTATAATGCCCGGCAGCTGAGGATTGATGAAATCGACCTGGTTTCGAGTTATTATACCCAAACGGGCGACCGTTCGGCTGTTATGGGGGGGATGCCCGGGCCAAAAGGGACACAAAATGTAACCGATTTTTCAAACGGTTTGAACCTGAATTTGGTTTGGTTAAACCAGGCAAATAACAAAAACACATTATCTGTGGGTTTAGGATACGACCATCATTCGTCTGCTTCTGCAGCATACGTTGCTTTAAACGGCCGCGGAAACCCACGTGGTACAAGGATCTATCCTTCGTTGGACTGGACCGTGGAGAACGCAAAAACTGGCGGCACGTTTGGTATCGGGGCTTATTATTCCGGAGAATACAATTACAAGTCAAAAGGAATTGATTTTCATTGGTCGGTAAAAACCAATGATAAAAGCGGAGAGTTTGGTATGAAGCTACAGGGTTATTTCGATAAAGTTACGCTAATTTTACCGTCAGAACTTATTCCGCCTACTCCTGTAAGCCAGCCCGGTACAACTTATACTATAACCACCGCAAGCGGCGTAGTTGAAACGCTGAGCTCTGGCGGCCAGTTGATCTCAAGTTCAAAAAACAGCCTGCCAACCAGCGCAAGGACAACACTTACAGCTGCATTCTCCTATTCGCAACAAATAAATTCAAGGCTACAGGTGATGTTTCTGGGCGATGTGGTTAGCCAAAGCGGGTATTTAGGCTTGCCGTTTCACAGAGTGTATTTCAATGACAGCGATACCTCGATAGCAAAAGTCGAAAAGTTACCCTCTTCGCGGTTTAAGCTACCACTTGGTTTCCGGCTCAATTATTTCCTGGGTGATAATATCATCCTGCGTACCTATTACCGTTATTATATGGATAACTGGGGAACGCGCTCAAATACAGCAAGTATTGAAGTGCCGTATAAGGTGACGCCATTTTTTTCAATTTCTCCGTTTTACCGGTATTACGACCAAACAGCGGCAAAATATTATGCGCCTTATAGAGAGCATAGCCCAACGGATGCTTATTACACCAGTAATATTGAATACGCAAAATTTAATGCCGGCTTTTATGGCGTAGGTTTTAGGGTAGCACCGCCAAATGGCGTATTTGGTATGCATAGCTTCCACGAAATGGAAATAAGGTACGGGCACTATACGCAAACTACCAACCTTGCTTCGGACGTGGTTTCACTAAGTATGGGCTTTAAATAGCCTGTATATTTCGGGTTTGTTAGAGAACTATTAAATTTTTAATTGTTACGTTATATTATTGTAAAATTCATTTTATCTACAAAATGTGTGAGTATATTGCTCATACATAAAGCAGGTAAAACAAAAAACTTAGATTATTTGTTATGAAGATGCTTTCAATTGCTTTTATGATGTTCTTTTCTTCGGCCGTGAGCTGGCTTGGGGATTTTAGTGTTGCTAAGACAGAGGCGGCGCAGGAGCATAAATTAATTCTTATTAATTTTTCAGGGTCTGACTGGTGCGGGCCATGCATACGATTAAGGAAGGAGATACTGGAGTCGGATGCCTTTGTAGCTTATGCTGCAAAAAACCTGGTATTGGTAAGAGCTGATTTCCCCCGGCAGAAAAAAGATCAATTAAGCCCTGAACAGGTAAAATTGAATGAAGCGCTGGCAGATAAATATAATCCCGAGGGTAAATTCCCTTATACCTTACTGGTTGATCAAAACGGGAAGGTATTGTTTTCGTGGGATGGTTTCCCTAATGAAAAACCGGAGCAATTTATCGGGCAAATTGAAGATAATCGCCCTCAATAATAAAAAACATAAAAGGCGGGAAACCGGCAATTTTTATGTAAATTACAAAGGCCGCGTTGATAAGGGGATGATAACAGAGAATTTATATTAATAGCATAAAATATGATAAACTCAATAAAGATCAATAGTGATCGGATCCTTTTTTATCTCTGGCTAGTGCTGATGGGTATTATATTTTTGTTGAGCGGAACACTGGTGTAAATTACACCTTTATATTTCCGGTAAAATGGCGTGCTTATGCCTGGTCAAAGCAGCCCTTAAATAAGTCGGCTTTATTTTAAGCAGCTTTGAGGGGTATGCAATCAAAAAAAGTTGAAATTGAGAAGATTTTAGCGTTTATAAAAGATATTATTCATAAAAAAAGAGGCTGTATCATAAGTAGAACAAAGACGGATTATACAAAATTATATTTTGCGCTATAAAAACTCTGTGCCTCTCCGCGCCTTCTTTGAGCACTCTGTGGTAAAATTTAACCACAGAGATCACGGAGACCAGAACGCAAAGATCGCAGAGGCAAATATTATTTGGTAACCTTTTGATACAATCTACTTTTGAGACAGCCTCTTTTAGCGTTAAGGCTTACGCCTATTCTTTTCCGCCGTTGATCATATCTGATACTATTCCCGGGCTGTCCTTTCGTTCGGCTAAAAACACGCCGGCCAAATGGACAACAATAAAGGCAAGTATCAGGTACATCGTAAACTGGTGGATCTCCCTGAAGGCATGAATCGCCTTTAGTGCGGGTACATCATCTTCAAATGCAAGGCATAAACCGGTAACTGCCATGGTGATAATCATCAGGTAAGACATAGCGTAAACCGTTTTTACTAAAAAATCATGCCTGGCGGTTTCCCGCTGTTGTTTAACACTTTGGTATTTTGCATAGGCGCTTTTCAAACTGCGTATAAACCGTTGATCAGTGAGTTGGAAAAACTCAAGTAACAGCCGAAAAACAACCAGCCCAACCAGTACATAACCGAAATAGGTATGAAGCGTCCAGATCTTGTCGCTCAATTCATGCGCTACAGAGCGGGCCTGGTCATTGCTAACCGTTGCACCGGCCTCCTTAAGCGTGTCCTTGATAAAGGATGCGTTTGGCCGTGTTTTAAGTATGGTTGAATTAATTAACACGGTTAATAATGATCCGCTGATAACGGCGGCATTTAACCAATGCCATAAGCGGATAGAGGAAGAGT
>NZ_CAIWNH010000056.1 GCF_903913935.1 uncultured Mucilaginibacter sp. | reverse complement strand
TTGTATAATCCGTCTTTGTTCTACTTATGATACAGCCTTTACCCTTCGCCGCGTTATAATTTCACGACCAAATACGGCAGCAAGTGTGATGATATTTATTAACAGATTGGACGGTTTTGAATGCATTTTATATAGCATATCAATTACCTGACAAGCAAATAACGGCAGCCTCTACGACGCAAATCATGACTATGGTTATTGCTTCTACAAAGCGTTAGGCCCTACGTGTCAATGTCATTATGGTAAACGGACGGTAGCGTTCATAAACGCGCTCCGTTGACTCACCCGGACATTGCTACGCTCGTCCGCCCTCTCTTTCGCTACGCGATAAAGAGGGCAAAAAAGGAAAAGTGCCTTAATTTACTGACATTGCCCTACGGGTCATGGAATTCGGTCACCCGAAAAATATTATGAAACCCCATTAATGCAAAGCAACACTACAAACGTGAAAGTCCGGCCTTGCAGCAAATACCTATTTTTCTAACGCCGCCGTTAATTTCGCCTGGAACTTTTCCACCTTATTTTTTACAGGTTTTACGGTCCTCAGGTATGCGTAAATTGCTTTAAGGTCGCCATCATTCATGCCTGCATAATCATACCAGGGCATCAGGGTTTGAAAATCTTCTTTTTCAACCCGGGCAGCCTTCGATCGATCATTATAGGTTTTAAACCTCGCCAAAAATTGAGCCTCGGTCCAGGAGCCGATGCCCGTTGCTTTATCAGGCGTAATATTTGCCGACCGTACAATGTGACCGTTGATCTGGTATTCGTGCCCGCCCGCAAACTCCAGCCCCACAATCAGTTTGCCCTTATCATCCTGTGAGTGGCATTCCTTACAGGCTGCCGAGTTGGTAAGGTATTCGCCGTATTTAAGCGTATCTGTAGCAGGGGGAATTTCGGAAAGGGTTGCTTTTTGCGGCATGGTATGCACCAGGATATTCAACGGAAAATCGAGCGTTGATTTCGGATAGTCGGCAACTATAGGCTTTAAAGTGCGTATGTAGGCGATGATGGCATACACATCTTCCCTGCTTAATTTGGAATAATAGGGCCATGGCATTAGCGGAAATATGGCATTACCGTTTTTACGTACACCACAGGTAATGGCACGAAAAATCTCGCCATCGGTCCAGCCTTTTAGCTTATATGGGGTGATATTAGGTACATTAACCGCTCCCGGAAAGCCAACCGAGGCATCAAACACTTCGCCGCCGCCGCCCAAAGTACCATCTACTATCGGCGCGGCTAATTTTGTCCAGTCGCGCTTTGAATGGCAGTCGACATATAAAGTAACATGATTGGCCAGGTATTCGCCGCGTGCGATCCGCTGCGGGGTTAGGGCAACGGTGATATTTTCAGGCTTGCCCACATCCGGCAGCGCCAGGGTGACATAGGAAATAACAGTAACGATAGCAAGCACAATAAAGATAACCGCATAAAGCAGCACTTTCTTAATTTTCTTCATGGTTCTCGGTTGAATGGGTTGCGATAAAAATAAACAAATTCTTATCACTTGCAAACTGCTCAATATCAACGTTCACCGAAAATCTGAAACAGAAAAGAGATAGTCTCAAAAGTCGATTGTATTAACGGTTACCAAATAATATTTACCTCTGTGATCTTAACGTTCTCGTCTCCGTGATCTCCGTGGTAAAATTTAACCACAGAGGGCTCAAAGAAGGCGCAGAGAGGCACAGAGTTTTTATAGCGTAAATATAATTTTGTATAATCCCTCTCTGTTCTACTTATGATACAGCCTCTCCGGTTTTTCTCATACTTCTTTTTTTCTTCTTTCGGACTTCCAGACTTTACTGACTTTCCCGACTTCCCCCTCAATTCACCTGCTCAATAGATGACGCGCCCGACTTATCATTACTGATGCTTGGGTGACCTCTATATTTAACCTCGGATGCGCCGCTTGAATGTACATTCAGGTTGTTTAACACGTTCACTTCGCAATGGCCCGCACCTGACGTTTCAATATCGCAGCTGCCAACAACAAAATCAAGCGCGTAAACATGGCCCACGCCGCTGATGCTGATATTGTGCGAAGTAGCCTGCCCTTTTAAATTTAATTCGGTAGCGCCGCTGCCTGATGTGGTTACATTTGCGGCATTAAGGTCTAAATTGACCTTGGTAGCGCCTGAAAGGTCGATATTAAGATCTTTGGTAACTAATTTACCATCGCCATCTACCTCTACTGCCCCCGAAGCTTTTATCTGTTCCAGGTTTTTAACCCCAATGGTAACCAAAATCAGCCCATTACAGAAACTCTTTTTGCTATAGATCCGGAGTTTATCTCCCTCCAGTTTTGTTTTAATATATTTCAGCAGGTTGTCATCCGCCGTTATTTTAATAGAGAAGGTACTGTCTTGTTTTAGTATCACTTTATATCCGCCTGAAATACTAATCCTGCTGAACTCTCCTACCTTGCGATCTTCTGATACCTGGTGCCCCGAACCATGAATGCAATTGAAATTGCAGGACGATAAGCCGAGCATTGCAAAACCGGCAAGCAGCGCCAGTATAGTTAATTGTATCTTTTTCATCATTTTTTGATTTTGTTGTTGGACTACAGTTTATTGTTTAAAGTTACAGTTTTGTTTTTAGTTGTAAGGGTTGTAATATGTTGTAAAGGTTGTAAAAAAGATCAGGTTGATGAGGTGCTAACTCAATCAACCTAATCAACTAATTCTAACCTAAATCAACTAATTACAAACCTGCAAATTCATCTTCAACGGGTTTGGCTGCTGCTATTACTACTGTTTGGGTTTTTGAAACCTTACCGGCTTCAAGGTTGTCGCTGCTGATGTTTTCGGCGTGGTTATATTTCAGGTCGAACTCATTTACACGGCCGCTGATGGTAGCTTTTGCCTGGTCGGCTACGGTTACTTTGGCGTTAAAAGCATCGAGGCTTAATTTTGCGGTGGCGTTGTTATGTAAGTCGACAGTAAATTCAATGCCTGAGAAATCACCGAATGATTTTACATCTGCATTGTCATAAACTGATACTGAACGAAGATCGGCGGCGGTAACCCAAACTACCAATTTTTCGGCTTTGTAGGAGGCGATGCTCAACACGCCGTTGCGGCTTTTTACCAGGGCGCTTTCGGCATAATATTTATTATAAACTTTAACCTGGTCGGCGTTGCCGTCCGAGATGTACAATTGAACGTTTCCGCGCACTTCAATTTTATTGATGGTGCTGATGTCGGTTAACACAGTTACATTTTCTCTTTTGATGGTATCTGCGTAAGTTGTTGCTGCTATTCCGGTACTTAATACAAGTGCTGTGAATAATGTTATGATTTGAGTTTTCATGATATTTATATAATTGATTGTCGTTTAATATTTTCTGTTTCTAATTACACCAATAAGACGACTCCAGTATAGATCCGTTACAGCAAAAAGGCCTCAAATAGGTACAGGAAGGGGTTTTATCGGTAAAGCGGGGGTTGGGGTCGGTGAAAAAATTTAGTTCATGGTTGATGGTTCATGGATCATGGGTAGAATTGAGAAGTCCGTCACTGCGGGATCTTCATAAGGACCCAAAGATGGAGTATTCTTGTTGATTTGAACTTGTCCGGCTGAGATCCACACCTGCTAAAATCATCATCCGCAGGTTCCTCTGGGAGAAAACCTGCGGAGCAAAAGATATGAAAAACCGTTGCTCCGCCTCGTGGCGGACTACCGCTTTGTAGCACTGTTTCCAAACGTTATTTTTGCCGCGTCAGCGGTTACCCAATTCGCGAAGGGTAGCCACTGACGTGGCAATTATACCTGGTATTTGGTTTCTACAAAGCGGTAGCCCCGATGGGGCATTTTGAAATTGTATGTTAAATTGCCTAA
>NZ_CAIWNH010000055.1 GCF_903913935.1 uncultured Mucilaginibacter sp. | reverse complement strand
GATATCGCAGATATCATAGATTGGTTAGAAAAGAGCCTACAGATTAACCTTGGCCGTTATTATCAATGCTTCTCCGAGATCAAGAACCGTAAATCCATCAGCAAAACCCACTTCCTTGATCATATGCTGACCATGTTATCACAGCACATTGAAGAAGGCGATGCTTTTAAACCCAGAAAACCAAAGAACGTATCCGGTTCAAAATCAAAGCAATAAAATTAAATCTTTCCTGATACGGTACTGACTACTGAAAAAAGAATTTGCAGACACGTCACATTTGTCCCGTCATCCTGAAGCAATGCAGTTGCAGGATTAATGACCGTTCAGATGAAGCTGAAGGAATTTTCCCAATTGCTTAATGAAGCTGTTTTTGAAGGCACGCAGAAGACGCTTGTAAAATGCGGCATTTTGTCTGACAACTGCACGAAGGCAGAAGCCTACCGGTTTTTCGGCCGGAGCGATGTAGACAGGTGGATTGCCGAAGGGCTGATCACGCCGGCCATAAGAAATGGCAAGGTCTCAAAAAAATGTATTGACAGAATTAAACTGGAACAGGTAGCTGCTTCCAGTAACAGAATAACCTATCTGCCTGTAGCAGAAAGGTGAGGTATGCCTTTGTGCCTACCTGAAAGCTCTTTGACATCCGGGGATGAAGCATTAACCTGCTAACAACAGGAAATCATGCGAAGGTGAGCGTAAAACCGCAAGATACCGAAAGCGCATGGGCAGACGACGGTCCGTATCGTAGGATATGAGGTGAGTAATCCCGAAAATATAGTAAAGGGGAGGCAATATATTGTCTCCCCTTTTTTTATGGACAACGACATATCCCCCCACAATTTTACGCGCCTGTTCAATTGCGGTGCCGAACTCGGCGCAATCGAAGCGCTGATCAAAACCGGACACTTACGCTCTTACCTGAAAAAATCAGAAGCTTTCCGCTTATTCGGGCGCAAACATGTCGAGAACTGGATCGACCAGGGCCTGATCACACCACGCAAAGATGGCGATCATTCCGCTGCCTGGCGTATCGACCGGCTCGAAATTGAAGCGGTCGCCAAGGCGATAGACTTGCTGCGCTATCTATAAAACACGATTCATTATGCAAACATTAAATTTAAATGCAAAAGACATCAAGGAGCAGGTTTCGCTCGTTGACTTGCTAACCTCATTGGGACACGAACCCGCCAAACGCGCCGGAAGGGAACTGATTTACATCAGTGTGCTGCGCGACTCCGATACGAAACCATCGTTTTCCGTAAACAAGGAACTAAACGTATGGTATGATCATGGTACTGCCAAAGGCGGCAACATTATCGATTTTGCGATGGCCTACTGGAAACTGACGTTTATCGAAGCGCTGAAAAAGATTGCAACAGTTTCAAGGCAGGAATTCTCAGCTATCCCAACCGAAAAAAGGATTAGAAAACACGCCACTAAATTACCTCATTATTGTGTCGAGAACGTGATGCCATTAGGCTGCAACCCGGCTATTACCGAATATATAACAAGCCGTGGCATTTGGGAAGTGGCAAAAGATCATTTACAGGAAGTTTATTATTACGTCCAAGATGAACAAAAGAACCGCAAGCAATTTTTCGCTGCCGGCTGGCAGAACGAATTGGGCTCCTGGGAAGTCAGAAACCTTTATTTCAAAGGCTGCCTCGGCCATAAGGCCATAACATTTATCAGCCGTGACGAAACAAAGGTCGCCGTGTTTGAAGGCTACTTTAATTACCTCAGTTGGCTAACTGAAAGCCCTTTTTCTTCAGACAGCATCCTGGTATTAAATTCAGCTACGTTGCTCGAATCGGCAATCCGTAAGGCCAAAGACTTTTTAGAGATCAGCGTTTTCTTCGACCAGGATTATACCGGACGGTTAGCCTGCGCCGATTTTATTAGGGCATTGCCCCGGGCGATTGACCAGTCTGCCAGTTATAAGGATTTCAATGACTACAACGAGATGCTGGTTCGAAAAACAAAAAAGACTCGCACGGTTAGTAGAGGCACATAAATGCCGAAAATATCCAGAGATAATGTATCGTGCTACCAGGATACATTTTGGTTTTTCTACCGGCAAGATGTCTTCTTGTCCGACAAAAACTCCTTCGTCGTTTTCGCCAGCCAATCAGAATCTTGCCTTCAACTTTCGCTCCGTGCCTCCGCTCAAGATGAAGGGGTATCGAATACTCGCAACTCGTATTCTCTTATGAACGCTTACCAGAAATTAAAAGGCAGGCCGCAATTAACGGAGGGGAAACGGACGAAGAAGATCGATGTCCGGTTTACCGAAGATGAATATAAGATCGTCCTTGCATTGGAGCAGGAATTAGGTATTACCAAAACCGAATTGATCAGGCAAAGGCTATTGCAGGACGGCAAAGCTATCGTTATCAATGCTAAAGAATTAATTGCCAGGCTGGATGCCATCGGCGCTGAACTCGGCCGTTCCGGCAATAACATCAATCAGCTTGCCCGCTATGCCAACATCCTGCAAAAAAAGGATGTCCTATCCCCGGTGGTTGCAGACCATTTTAAACAGCTTTTTGAGCAGTATAACCTGCAGCAAAACGAACTGACTATCGCCTTACGCCAAATTATCCGGCAAATGGCCGCTAAATGATAACTAATCACCCTTTATAATTAAATATCATGGAAACACAGAGAACCATTACTATTTTTTCCGGGCCGGTAACGGCTGTTGTCATTGTTTTGCTGCTGGCAGGCAATATTTTCTTTTACCTACGGTCAGGCACAGGGGGGAAGCCTGACGATACATCATCGATGCCCTTGCCGAAATATGATGAGCAATCAGCAGCAATTTCACCGCCATCCTTTAACACGGATGACCGGGCCATTTTTGAATTTACGAAAGATACCGTATTGGTTTTGGCCCCCGCGCACCCAATCAATGCGAACCCGGCATGGAATATCTTATATAAAGACAAGTACGGGATTTATCAGAATGAGGATGTGCCGGAAGATATGCTGGATAAAATTGAGCAGGATACAAAATAGCAGGATATATTATATCCCGATATATTATAGCCCGATACACAGATACAAGATACCAGGATATAATATATCCCGATACATTATATCCCGACACACAGATACAAAATATCGCGATACAAAATCTCCTGATACAGCCATCCATTGTATCCCGGTACAAAATAGCCGGATAGTTTATCTCCAGATACAAAATAGCTGCCCATGATTGTAAGGATACTTTCTTCCTCCGCTTCGTTCAGCGGCGTAACCTACAATATGACCAAGGTAGACCGCGATAAAGGCGAACTGATGACCGTAGCTAATTTCGGCGCACTGCAAGGCCTGCAAAATTTACGCCCGGAAGATTATAAAAACTATTTAAAATCCATTTCGGCCAACAATAAAGCGGTCAAAAAACCGCAGTTCCATGTGGCCATTTCCGCTGAAGGTAAAAGTTATGACAAACATGCACTGACCGAAATAGCCATCCAATGGCTGGAAAAAATGGGTTACGGAGAGCAGCCATATTTGCTCATTTACCACAAGGACACCGGTAATAATCATATACATGCTGTGTCAACCAGGATTGATAAACAAGGGAAAAAGATCAATAGCGGCTTTGAAAATATCCGCGCTGTCCACAACCTGAATGTGGTTTTGGGAATTGATGAAAAACACAATGCGGCGTTAGATATTGCAAAAGCCCTGACTTATAATTTCTCTACAAAAGCGCAATTTTTTATGATACTGGAAAACCAGGGATATCTGCTAAGGGAGCAGGATGGTATGATACAACTCATCAAATTCGGTAAGCAACAAGGCGAATTTGAAAGAAGCAAAATTGAAGAACGATTAAAAAATTCAGTTTACCATCCAGGGCGGAAAGCGCAAATTAAGGCCCAGTTTCATAAATATGCCGCGCTGCACGATACAGGTTTAATGCCTGCCTTTATTACTTCGCCCGGCAGCTACAAGCAAAAAACAGGCGCCTATACCTCGGAATTTGCTGAATACCTGAAAAACAAATTAGGACTGGCTTTAATATTCCACGCGAAGGACGGCAAACTCCCATACGGTTATTCCGTGATCGATCATTCCGGGAAAGCGGTTTATAAAGGGGGCGAGATTATGCCATTAGTGGAATTGTTGAATACTAAAGCACAACGCGGGGATTTCGACAATGACATAAACCAGCCGGACATTCCGGAAAACCGCCGGGATTTAGACAGTGAAACAACTGCTTATTATAAAGCCATACTGGAAGCAGCGATTAATAATTACCCTGACCTGATTCAAGGGTTGCACCATTTGGGTTTAAACCTCAATGAAAGGGGCGGCCATCTCTTCCTGGAAGACCAGGCCAGTCAAACATTTATCCAGGTGGATGAACTGCTGGACGAACCGGCGCTGAATGAATTATACCGGCAATACTACCAAAGCGAGGAGATTACTGAAGAAATCAGCCGCCAGTATATAGCTATACCCGCACCCTATATAGCACCCGACATCGACGACGAGGCTACTCACGGACGCAAGCGCAGACGAAAGAAAACTTAGCAAATTAAAATATATGATCATTCTTATCGGAAACCAGAAAGGCGGGGCTGGAAAGAGCACGCTTACGCTTTTACTGGCCAATTATTTATCACTGGTAAAAAAACACAAGGTCACGGTGATCGACCTGGACTACCAGCAATCCATAGCGCAGAAATATGAAAAAGCCAAAGTGCTGGAAAACGAGGAACCCTACGAGGTGATTGCGGCAGGGTTAGAGGATTTCCCGGATATGAAGGAAGTATTCACGCAAAATAAGAAACAACTTTTTTTATTGGATTTGCCCGGCAAACTGGATGACGACGGTTTGATACCGGTATTCCAATCCGCAGGCCTGGTGATCTGCCCTTTCGCTTATGACGAGCTTAGTTTTGAATCGACCATTTTATTCGCGGTGGTGCTGAAAAAGATCAACCCCGATGTGCCGCTTGTTTTTGTGCCCAACCGCGTTAAAGCCAATGTCAAATACGAAACGCAAAGCGATGTCGACGAACAGCTGAAAAAATTCGGCGTTATCTCTCCGGTAATTGCTGACCGCATCGATCTCCAGCGGATCAGCACCTTTGAAACGCCACTGTCCATTTTCCCGGTAGTCCGCCCGGTACTGGAGTGCATTTACAATAACCATATCCATCAAAAAAATGAGTGAGATCAAATCGCTGGCCGATCAGCTGCGCAGCAAAATCGCTAAGCCCGACACACCGGCAGCAACGGAAGCCCCTGCGGAAAAGAAAAAAGAAAAAAAAACAGCGTTCGTATCCCCGGTGATTGAATTGCTAAGGGCATACGACCTGGCGGATCATAAAAACATGTTGCACGTCCGGTTTGAAACCCAGACCGCGCAAATGCTCCATCACCTCAAAATGGCGACGGGTATAGAGGTGAACAAAGTCGTGGGTTATGCCGTCAATCAATTTCTGGAACAGCACCCGGAATTAAAAACAATCATTAAACAACATCTTCAAAAACTGGAATTATGAACTGGATACATTTTTTACTATGGGTCGCCGGTATTTACTGCCTGTATTACCTGGTGATCATTCTACTGGATTTAACGGGCAGCCAAAAGGCAGGCTCCCTAAAACCAGCCACTAACGAACTGACCTTTTCCGAAAGTATAATGCCGCATGAAGCGGAAAAGCTATTGGAAAATGATCACCCTAAAAGTGCCGTAAAAGCTCCGTCCGAAATGATTGCCTCGGGCGGTGTTTTGCTGAAGGATGTTTTCATCCTGGCAAGAAAGGAGGTAATCGACATAACCAGACAAGTAAGTTTCTAATATGAAAAAATACATCGGACTGATCGCATTGCTGTTATTGGTAATTACGGTTTGTGATGCGCAGCCGGGCCTGGATGAAATGCAGCAGGCACAACAGTCGCTGACATCATCCTTTTTTTCGGCACTGGACTGCAGCCTCGTGATCGCCGCCATCTTCGGCATTTTGGGTGCCGTCCGGATTTTCCATAACTGGCAAATGGGACATCCCCGTATCGACCAGGCCGTAGCCGGATGGTTTTTCGCCGCTTTATTTATGATACTGGCAGGTGCTTTTTTACAAGCCCTTTTCGGTATCTGACCCATCGAAATTTAATACCCCAAATAACCCGGAAGCGGTTAGCGAAAGCGGCCGCTTTCTTTTTTACCAACAATTTAATACCCCTATTTCTAATGAACAAATTGAAACGTGTGTGGGCGACAGCAGTGGTGCTGGCCCTGGGTTCGGCTTCGGCCTTTGCCCAAAGCGGTGTAACCGGATTGAACACTGCAACCTCGACCCTGAAAACCTATGTGGATCCTGCCAGTAACATCGCCCTGGTGATCGGCGGTATCGTCGGCATCGTCGGCGCGATCCGGGTTTACTCCAAGTGGAATTCCGGTGATCAGGACATTAATAAAGAATTAATGGGCTGGGGAGGAAGTTGCGTATTCCTGGTCGTATCCGCACTGATTGTTAAAGCTTTCTTCGGCTTAACCTAATGGCTAAACGATTTGCTGTTTATAATGGGCTTCAAAAGCCCCTTATTTTTAAAGGCTTCCAGGGAAAATTCATTTACTGGGGCGTAGGCATCCTGCTTGGCGGGTTGGTACTCGGCGCGCTAACTATGTCGCTGGTCAATATGTGGCTTGGTGCGTTAGTGCTGGCGGGCAGTATCACAGGCGGCCTTTTATACCTGGCAGGCAAACAGAAAAAAGGCCTCCATGCCAAATCCCGCTCCCGCGAAATCTTAATTCATCCCTCCAACCTCAAAAAGATCCATTTATATGGCCCCAAAATCCGAATTTAAATTGCCTTATGCCGGCATTGCAGCCGATGGCGGTTATGACCTGCTGTTTGGCCTGAACGGTGATTTTTCGGTGGTCATTTCACTGAAGAACCCGGTAGAACAATATGCCGCGTCGCCGGAAGCATACGATGATTACCATAACCTGCTGATCAATATAGTAAAACTCCTGGGCGATGGTTACTTACTCCAAAAGCAGGATATTTTCAGCCGTTCGGTTTACCCGCTGAAGCAGGCCGGGGAGTATCTGCAAAACAAATATAACGAACATTTCAACGGCCGCGTTTATACGGAAGTCAGAACTTATTTGACTATTACCCGCCAGGTCAGAAAAGGCGCTTTTTATGTTTATGATCAAAAGGCCCTGCGCGATTTCCGCCAATCGGTCGCCAAAGTGCTGGACGTACTGGAGGCCGCGAAAACAGGCCCTGTGCTGTTAAACGAAAAACAACTTAACAAACTGGTCATGCAATGCCTGGGCATGAATTTCAGCAGCGGCCCGATCTCGCTGGAAAACGTGGCGCCAGGCGATACCGAGTTGCAAATGGGTGAACGATCTGTAAGGAGTATCAGCCTGGTAAATATTGACAGTATCGACCTGCCTTCCGAGGTCGGTACGCATATCGAATGGAACGAAAAAGATACGTTAAAGGGCTTCCCGGTCGACTTTTTATCCTTCCTGTTAAAAGTACCCGGCTGTGAAAGTATCCTTTATAACCAGGTGATCGAAATACCCGACCAAACCGCCACCTTGCGGAAACTGGAACTGAAAAAGAAACGGCATTCCGGTATTCCTGACCCGGCGAACCTCATCTGTGTGGAGGATATTGACCAACTCTTAACCGACGTGGCAAGGGAGAACCAGTTGCTGGTTAACTGCCACTTTAACATTTTAGTGGCGGCACCAAAGGACGGTATACAGAAAACGGCCAATTTTATTGAGAGCTCCTTGTTCGGCCTCGGTGTAATCGCCAGTAAGAATGCCTATAACCAGCTGGAACTTTTCCGAAGCGCCCTACCAGGCAATGCGGTTGAGCTGAAGAAATACGACTGGTTTCTAACCACCTGTGATGCGGCATTATGTTTCTTCTTCAAGGAATCAATGCCGAAAGACGAGCCATCGGACTTTTTGGTGCGATTTACCGACCGGCAGGGCATACCGACGGCCATTGACCCCGCTGACCTGCCGATGCGGACAGGTCGTATCAATAACCGGAATAAGTTTGTATTGGGGCCCAGCGGTTCAGGCAAAAGCTTTTTTATGAACGCGTTGATCGAACAGTATTGCCTTTACAACATGGATATGGTCATTGTCGATACCGGGCATTCCTATTCCGGGCTTTGCGCTTACTACGGCGGTAAGTATATCACCTATACCGATCAAAAGCCCATTACCATGAACCCTTTTGCCATAAAGGCGGAGGAATATAATATTGAGAAGAAGGATTTCCTGGTTACCCTGATCTGCCTGCTTTGGAAAGGCGCGGAAGGAAACATCAGCCAGGTCGAAAGGGATGTGATCTCCCATACCATCAGCGCCTACTTTAATGAGCAGTTTGCCGGGAATAATCCGGTTATGGATTTCAATTCATTTTACGAATTCACGCTGATAAAAATTCCGCAGATCAAAGCGGAAGAACAAATTCCCTTCGACCATGATGAGTTCCGGTATGTACTGAAGAAGTTTTATAAAGGCGGCGAATTTGCATCTATTCTAAATGAGCAGGCTGACGAATCGCTCTTCGGCGAACGATTTATTGTGTTTGAAATCGACAGTATAAAAGAGCACAAGGTGCTGTTCCCTATTGTCACGCTCATCATCATGGATGTATTCATCCAGAAAATGCGTTACCGGCAGGACAGGCGCAAATGCCTCGTGGTGGAGGAAGCGTGGAAGGCCATAGCAAGCCCGCTCATGGCCGGTTATCTTTTGTATTTGTATAAAACCGTGCGAAAATTTTGGGGTGAGGCCATCGTCGTTACGCAGGAGTTAGGCGACATTATCGGTAACGCAGTCGTAAAGGATAGTATCGTCAACAACTCTGATACGATCTGTTTGCTCGACCAAACCAAATTCAAGGACAACTACCGGGAAATTGCCGCGCTGCTATCGATAAGCGAAATCGAACGCCGGAAAATATTTACCATCAACCAGCTTAGCAATAAGGAAAACCGTGGCCGCTTCAAAGAAGTCTATATCCGCCGCGGTTCGACTGGCGAAGTTTATGGCGTGGAGGTATCCCTGCATCAATATTTGGCTTATACCACGGAAAAGCCGGAGAAGTCCGCAGTTGAAATTTACGCCACGTCGTTTGGCTCGTATGCTAAAGGACTGGATGCTTTTGTGGCGCATCTCGGTAGCAGCCGCGTGTCGCTTGGCGAATTTGTCAGCAGCGTCAATAAAGCGGGTAAACCGTTATCATAATTTCTATTAACCTTTTAAATCTCAAACCATGAACAAGTTTATCCTATTTTTCCTGCCGCTGCTTTTCGGATTCCGGCAATTGAAAGCGCAGGAACTGGTTGTCGACCCGGCCACTTCCGCCGCGATAGCGGTAAATGCCGGGGTGATCAACAGCCAGATGAATACCACGAATAATAACCTCAGCCTGATTTCCAAGGGGCAGCTTGCCGTTACCGGGCAGCTTACCATTATCAATAAACTGCAAAGCGATATTTATAACGGGCTGAGCCAGGTCGCCTCGATCATCAGCAACCTCGAAAGCATCAAGGACATCGGCGAATGCGGCAGCGATATCATTACCGATACCGAACAAGCGTTGTCCTATGCAAAATCTGATCCGGTGTTGTTGTTATTCGCCGAACAGGGCGCGAGGGATTTTGAAACCCGGTCAGTGACCCTCGCCGCAGATGTGAGCGCATTTGTGCTGAAAGGCGGCGGCTCGAACCTTATGGATTCGGGCGAACGGGGCAAGCTGCTCAATCATATCGCTTCGGAAATGCGCATCCTGCGCGGTATCGCTTACGGGATGCAGAGGGCGATGTACTGGGCAAAAATGAACGGAATTTTCCGCTCCCTGAACCCCTGGGCCACCTGGCAGAACGAGGACGTAAGGATAGCCAACGATGTGTTAAACAATGCGAAATATCTCAAACAATGAAAAATCTGCTCACCCTTTTAGCCTTATGCTTTTCGCTTTCAGCTTTTTCACAGCAAAGCACGATAGATATTGTCGGGATGCACCAATTGATCGATGAATCCAAATCGGAAAACAGCCAGCAGGTCAAAGCGAAAAACCAGCAGGCTGTCAACACTGTTAATGAACAGGCTAACCTGACTTTGCTGGATAAAATGAAAAATATGTACCGCACGTTGCAACAACGCTACAATACGCTGGGCACCGCGATCAGTGTGGCCGATATTGGTTTATACGGCGAGCCGATGGTCAGGCAGATCATCAATTACCAGGGACAAATTGTTGCTTTGGTGGAGAAAAACCCGGCAGTTGCTTTTTTGGGTTACCAGACGGAGATCGAATTCGCGGAAAAAGCGGAAGGTTTAATAGGTTATGTAGCCGGGCTGACATTATCTATCGGCGATGTCAACCAGATGAAGGCATCTGACCGCAAATTGCTATTCGATTATGTGATCCAGCAATTGAGCCAGATCCAGGAGCTTTCCGGCAATATGCTCAACCTGTTGCAATACTCCAATTTAGCGTCTGTCCTTAAAGCCCTGAACCCCTTCCAATCCTGGGTAGATATGGATAAAAGTATGATCAACAATATTCTCAACAACGCCAAATACCTTAAATAATGAAATACTTTCTTTTTGTCTTGTGCTTTTGGCTTTCTGCCGCAAAAGCGCAGGTATACGTTTTTGATCCTCAGCATTTCGGGGCGGTTGTCGGCAATGGTGCCGTGCGCAGCACTGCTGAAGAAACCCACAACCAATATCTCGGTAAGATCAACAACGATATCGACAATGTAAATGCCAATGTCAGTTCGGTTGTACTGGCTCAAACCATCATTTATAATGGGCTTGCCAATGTGAATTCTGCACTGAAAGACGGGTTGGCCGTAAAAAATATGGCCGTCGTGATCGATGATATGATCAGCTATCTCAATCAATGCCTGGCACTGGCGAAGACGCAGCCCTATCTGCTGCTGTTCGCGCAAAACATTGAACAGGAAATGCAGCAAAGGGCTATAGCACTGGTCAGCGACGTTTCGGGCTATGTCTTAAAGAGCGGCAGTAATGTGCTGGCCGATTATAACAGCCGCGACCAGCTGCTGCGCAAGGTCACGCAGCAATTGCAGATCATGGACAGTCTTGCCTATGGTGCCTGGCGTGCCATGTATTGGGCGAAAGAGCGCGGCATCATTGCTTCTTTAAATCCCTATGCGGCCTGGATCAATAAGGATGTCAACCTTTCGAATCAAATTATTTTTAACGCCAAATACTTAAAATCAAACCCCTAATCTCATGAAAAAATTATTATTTCTTTTCGCCTTCAGCTTTGTGCTTTCAGCTTCTTACGCCCAGGAAGAAGTATATGATAAAGCCATGGTACACCAGGAACAGCGTATGGTTTACTTGCAATGGAACCAGAATCAATTTGATCCTAAAGCAGGCTTTCTTAGCTTGAACCCATATTACTGGCTGGTATGGGGATTCTTCGATCCCAATTATCATAAAACGGACCTCCGGCCATTGAGCGCCACCGGACCGCAAACTCAGCGCCTGGCTTTAGTTGGGGCACAGAATTCTATTGACAATAAATATAAGTTGCAATCCGATACCGCAAGGAATACCGCACTTTCACAGATAGCCAGCCAGTCCGGTTTACTATCCGATGCAGACCCCTTGTGGCTGTTGTATTATAATCAGCAATTCCAGCCATTGATTAACTATTCGGCGGCAACATTATTGGCCCCGCTTTCGCCGCAGGTCAGTACCAAACTGGTGTCCGAAGGAACTTACGGCTGGTACACCAATGAACTGGGCATGTTGAAACAGCGACTGAACGGTGCCCGCAGTACTGACATGGACAGGGGTTCAAGGATTATGTCTTATTACCGGATGCTGAATGAATATCGCCGGCTCGCCGGTGTATGGAGTATCCGCATTGCAGCCGCCCAAAAGGATTTACAAATGGCCTCACAGCAGCAGACGCTAAAGACCGGCACGGTAACGCCCGGAAACTGGACGCCGCAGACGGATGTAAAGATCGCTAACCAGGTGCTGCTGCACGCAAACTATTAGCTATGAAAAAGAAACTCTTATTACTGTCCCTGCTTTTGGTCTTCCTGGGCAAGGCGGGGTTTTGCCAAACCGCTATCGATACGGCCAGTTACAAAAAATCACTCGAATTCCTTCAGGGCGACGGTGTTTACGAAAATGGGATGATGACTTTCCTCGGCGGATTAAAACAGTCAATATGGGCGCATTTCGGCTTGTTTATCACAGATGCGCAAGCGCTGGCCGCCATTTTTATGATCATCTTTTTTGCCATTAAATCTTACGAGATGATGGCAGGAGATAAGAAAATGGAGATTATGCCGCTGCTCCGGCCATTCGGTTTAGCAATGGTTATCATCTGGTGGGGCGCGTTTGTTAAGGTAGTTGCCTTCCCGACAGATTTGGTGCAAACGCAGACCGACCAGATGTATGAAAGTGAGCAGGCCAACGTTGACGGATTACGCTTCCAAAGGGCAAATCTTATGCTGGCCGTGGCCAACTCATTGATCACTTACCAGGCACAAACGGAGGTTGCTGAAAAGGAAAGCGATACCTGGTACGGGCAGGCCTGGGATTCGGTGACCAGCACCATCAAGCAAGGTATTTCGGATGTAGTGTCGCCATTGCTTGAACTGAAAAACCGGCTGACGGTCGGGATGCAGTTACTGTTCACGCAATTGCTGGAACTATTGGGGATATGGATATTAAGAATAGCAGTTTATATTATATTTATGATACAAATTATATATTCTTCTATCCTTATTATCCTCGGGCCATTTTCAGTCGCGGCAAGTATTTTGCCGGCTTTCCGGGATAGTTTCAGCACCTGGATAGCCCGCTTCGTATCGGTTAACCTTTATTCAGGTATTGGTTATCTCATTATGTATTTATGTGCGTTGATGCAGGAATATGCCATGCAATCGGAGATCAGCCGTTACCAGGTTTTGGTTGGGCAGAATGGTACCAGTGCAGATTTGG
>NZ_CAIWNH010000054.1 GCF_903913935.1 uncultured Mucilaginibacter sp. | reverse complement strand
TCATAAAGCAAAGTTAAATGCTCAACGCAAACAAATATCCGTGCAAGGTAAAATCTCTTCTGTATAACTTAGGTTATTTCTGCCGAAACGTTAGTCGCAGATCCATTCGGACTTTCGGACTTCACTGGCTCTCGGGCTAAGTTAAAACAGGCTAAATTGTCTATCATCCTTTTTACTTAACATCATTGCAGGCTGTTTAAGTTTTACATTAGTAAAATCAAAAAAATCCAGCTTTTTATTAAAAAAGATCTCTTTATAGGGTTTAAAAGTTTTATCGTACCCAATGGTTTCCCGCCGCAGGATCGTAAGTTTATCAATGCTGAAAAGTTCGTTCCATTGTCGGGTTTTAAATAGGGGCCAAAGCTGCATAAAATTATCGTGCGGTATATTGCGGGTTATAATAATATGTGGCTCAAACGGCGGGGCATTAAAAAACCTGCGCAGCAGTTTAAACCAAAGCTTTGTTGCCGCGGTGCTTGTTAGTTTGGCATAGATGGTTTGAAATTCCTGCTGATCAAAAAAATCAAAACCATTAATGTCCAATACCAGCGGCGGCAGGGTTTGCAGGTCCCGTTCCAGTTTCGGCAGCAGCGGCTCAACCCAGACAGGCCTTTTGCGGGGCCATTGCTGGATGCTGATATTTGCTTTGGCAGTTTGCCCGTCAAAATTTCCAATAATCTTTTCACTTTTATCCTTTAATTTCTTCACTTCATCACTGATGTATTCCGGCGGGGAAAGGATAATTAGATAGTCATGATAGCCTTGCATCTGCTTAAAATTTAGCAATACAATTATGCTAATATTTTTAGTAATTGTCAAATCTTTTTTATATTTGTGCTATGAGCGCCAAACGGATTATCATGCATATCGACCTGGATTCTTTCTTCGTTTCGGTGGAGCGAAAGTTCGATCCGTCGCTCATTGGTAAGCCTGTACTTATCGGCGGTTCGGCCGACAGGGGCGTAGTGGCATCATGCAGTTACGAGGCCCGTAAGTTCGGCATTCACTCAGCCATGCCCATGAAACAGGCCATGCGACTTTGCCCTCATGCCATTATTGTACGGGGAGCTCACGGGCGGTATTCAGAAGCCAGCGCAGAGGTTACCGAAATCATCCGGCAATCGGTACCACTATATCAAAAAACCTCAGTGGATGAGTTTTATATTGATTATACTGGGATGGACCGCTTTCATAACTGCTATCAGCATGCCAGCGAAGTGCGGCAGAAAGTGATAAGGGAAACGGGGCTACCTATTTCGTTTGGCATGTCGTCGGGCAAAACGGTGGCTAAAATGGCCACCAACCAGGCCAAGCCCAACGGGCAACTATATGTGCCGCACGGTATGGAAAAAGCGTTTTTGGCTCCCCTTAACATCAATAAGATCCCTGGGCTGGGTGAGAATACAGCCGCCAAACTTTACCTGTATGGTATCGAAAAGATTGGCGACCTGCAGCGCACCAACATTAAATTTTTAGAAACAGTTTTAGGCAAATACGGAAGGTTTTTGTGGGACAAGGCCAATGGAATAGATGAAGGCGAAGTGGTATCAGCCGGCGAGAGAAAGTCTATTTCGACCGAACATACCTTCCACACTAATATCGCCGACCGGCAAAAGATTGAAACCGTGCTGGTATCCATGACAGAGGAACTCGCGGCAAAGCTTCGCAGGGAAAACAAACTGGCCTCCTGCCTGGCCATTAAAGTTCGCTATGCCAATTTTGAGACACATACCCAGCAGGAAAAGATCGCCTTAACCGCAGCCGAGCACATATTGATCCCCGGCGTAAAAAACCTGTTAACCAGCACATGGAACAACAACCGGCCGATAAGGCTGATAGGCGTTAGGCTAAGCAACCTGTGCAGCGGCCTTTACCAGATCAACCTGTTTGAGGATAACGAAGAGCGGATAAAACTTTACCAGGCACTTGATAAGATCAACTTTAAGTTCGGCGAAAAAACAGTGTGCCGTGCCGCCGGGATGGAGATAGGGACAAGGAATTTTAACCCGTTTATGAGGGGTTGATTTAATTTGAAAATGTGACAATTTGAAGATTTGAAAATTCAAGACTTAATTTCAAAATTCGGTAATTTTCAAATCAAAGAGGCTTCTTCATCAGCAAATCTGTCTGCAAATCATCGCCCAATAAAAACGGGTGGCTGCTGAAAACTTCGAAACCATAGCGCTCATAAAAACCCATGGCTTTGTGGTTATTTTCCCAAACGCCCAGCCAAACGTATTCCAGTTGTTTGCTTTGGGCGATATCCAGCGCGAAATCCATCAGTTGCTTGCCGATCCGTTTGCCATGGTGTTCGCCAGACAGGTAAATGCGTTCAACTTCCATGGCATTGGCATCCTGGAATTCGGTTTGCGCATCATTAAAGTTCAACTTTAAATAACCCGCAACTTCATTGTCTGCTATGGCAAAATAAAATTCGGAGTTGGGATTGGAGAGTTCAGCCACCATCCGTTTCGGCGTAAATGCGACCGACGAATATGCTTCCATATTAGCAGGATCGTTCAGGTGGTCGAAGAATTCGTAAAATGTTTTTTTGCTGAAAGCCAGCAGGGCCTCGGCTTCGGAAAGTTGTACGCGTTGAATTGTAACCATTTTAAATTTGAATTTTTGACGATTTGAAAATTTGAAGATGATTAAAATCAAACTTCATTTTCAAATATTCAAATTAACACATTTTCAAATTAATCAAACTGCTCTTGCAGCCGGATTAATCTGTCAATCATCAAATTCAGCTTTTCCTCTTCGTTTTTAAACATCCTGGGTTTTAAATAAAACGTAATGAACAGGAACCATATGATGGTTGAGCCATAGGTAACCAGCTTAACGTACAGCGGGGCCGTTTCCAGCACTTCGATAAAATAAAGAGCCAAACCTGTACTTATCAGCAGCATAAATACATAATAAAACCACCCGATAACTTTACTGCGGTTCTTTTGGTACTCCTTCAGGGTGTTTAAGTATTGGGTGGGGTTTTGGGTGAAGTCGTGTTTATTTAATATATGGTAATGACGTACGATAAGGGACAAATACATCAGCATAGCGACCAAAATAATTAGGATCCCGGTGGTTGTTGCCGGCGAGCGGAACGCGAAAAAGAATGTAATAATAAAGGCGCAAACCACAAGGGCGACCATGGCCACAATACCCCAGTACAATTTACCGGTTATATCGCGTATGCCTTTCTTCACCTGCTTCAGCGCTTCATCCACCGAAAGCTTGTCGGGTCTTGGCTGTCCCTGCCAAACCGACATCAAATGCTCAAACTCTTTCATAGTGGTTATACAATTCTGTTAACTTTTGTTTTATCCGATGTATTTTCACCCTCAAATTCCCTTCTGATATGCCCGAAACCTCAGCGATTTCAGGGTATGGCACTTCATCAAGCACCATGGTTATGATAATTCTTTCCGATTCTTCCAGCTTCGATATACACTTATAAAGCAGTGCTACCTGTTCGTTTTTTTCAGAAAACTCTTCCTTTTTATTTTCCGAAATAAATGGTGTCAACTCGTCTTTTGCCTGCCGTTTTTCTGAACGGAGGTAGGTAAGGCAGGTATTTACAGCTATGCGGTATATCCAGGTAGAGATCATCGCCTGGTTGCGGAATTTTTCAAGATTTTGCCAAACTTTTAAAAAGGTTTCCTGTAAAAGGTCGCTCGCAGCATCATCATCCCCGGTATAACCGTAGCACAAATGGTAGATCTTTTTTGAATTGGCTTCGTAAATTTTCTTAAAAGCTGCCTCTTTATCTGCCACTATCAGTTAATTTTTATTGGTTAGATGTTATCACCGTGTAATTGTTACAGCGTATGTTCGTTCTTGTAAAACCAGGGAAATTTCTTTTCAGCCTCATTCAGCAAGCTGTTATAACTTTCGTTGTAATCAAACTGCAGGTCCTCATGCAATTTGCCTGTCAAGGCTTGTATCTTGATGAACTGCCTCAAAAGGATCAAGCGCATGGGTTTATAGGATGTCTTTCTGTCGGTATATTCAATATAGTTAGAACAAAAATTTAGAAGCAGGTCTATTTCGGCCTGTTTGGAACCTATAAATTTAGTGTACTTGCCTATCAGCCTTAATGTTTTGCGCAGGTATTTGGCTGCATAATAGCTTTGCACAGGTAACTGGCTGTACATAAAACCAACTTCAGCTTTAACTTTTTCGATAAAAGCCTGCTCATTGCTCGCCTCAAATAGCAGGTAAGCCAGTAGTTCCTTGTTCTCTTTTTTATAACGCGCAAGGCGCAGGATCAATTCAGCTGTTTGTATGGACGACAAATGCTGCAATTCTTTTTTTATATCCTGTAAGCCAAAATCGCTGATGCTCATTGTGTATGATAGAGGTGTGCAAATTACGAATTTTAAATTATCCGGGCTTAAATATCAAGGCTGATGCGCATGCAGGTACTTCATAAGTACTACACAAGTATCAATATTGATATAATTGTTTTCAGCACAATTAAAATTCTTGATATTTAAATCCTAATCGATATTATTGTATAACCAATTAGTCAAATTTTCACGTTCAAAATAATCAATAAACGATGTCAGCAGATACTGTTAATATTAATGGCAAAGCAAAAGCCCAATATACTTATGATGCAATTGTGATCGGTTCAGGCATCAGCGGGGGATGGGCCGCAAAAGAGTTAACCCGCCGCGGCTTAAAAACCATTATGTTGGAGCGCGGTCGCAATTTTGAACATTTAAAAGATTATAAAACCGCCGCAAAAGATCCATGGGAATTTGAGCACAGGGGTAGCGTTACGCAGGAACAACGCAAAGTTCGCCCTGTTATCTCACGCGGATGGGGCGCTTCAGAACCCATCATGGATTACTGGGCCAACGAGCAGGATGCGCCGTATACCGAAGTGAAACCCTTTAACTGGTGGCGTGCTTACCAATTGGGCGGGCGTTCTATTTTATGGGGACGCCAGAGCTATCGCTGGAGCGATTTTGATTTTGAAGCTAATTTAAAAGACGGCTGGGCGATTGACTGGCCGATCCGGTATAAAGACCTTGCCCCATGGTATGATCATGTCGAAAAGTTTGCCGGGGTTAACGGTTCGCTGGAGGGCCTGCCACAATTGCCCGATGGACATTTTTTAAAGCCAATGGATTTGAATGTGGTGGAAAAGGATGTAGCCGCGCGCATTAAACAGCACTACAATAACAATAGGCACATGATCATAGGCCGGAGTGCTAACCTTACGGAAGCTATCCCCGGGCGTACAGCCTGCCATTTCCGCAACCGCTGCTGGGAAGGCTGTCCTTTTGGGGGATATTTCAGCACACAATCATCTACTTTGCCCGCCGCAGTAGCTACCGGGAATTTAACCGTTCGGCCTTTTTCTATAGTAACCAAAATCATCTACGATAAAAACACGCAAAAGGCCACAGGAGTGGAGATCGTAGATGCCGAAACGCACCAGACTTATGAATATCATGCAAAAATCGTTTTTGTAAATGCGTCAACACTTAATAGCGCCTGGGTATTAATGAATTCAGCAACAGATGTTTGGGAAGGTGGTCTGGGTAGTAGCAGCGGCGAACTGGGGCATAATATTATGGATCATCATTATAATTTAGGTGCATCCGGAACGGTTGAGGGTTTCGAAGATAAATATTACTTCGGCAGGCGGCCAAACGGGGTATACGTTGTGAGGTTTGCCAATTTACCGGGCGATAATAAAAAACGCGATTTTATGCGCGGATTTGGCTACCAGGGCGGTGCCAGCCGCGAGGGCTGGAGCAGGAATGTTGCGGAGCTGAACATTGGTGCGGCCTTTAAAGAAGCCATTACCGAACCGGGGCAATGGTCAATCGGCATTGGTGGCTTTGGCGAATTACTGCCATATCATGAAAATAAAATTACGCTTGATCCAAACCGAAAAGATAAATGGGGCTTACCGATTTTAGCCATGGATGCAGAAATTAAGGGTAACGAGAAAAAAATGCGGGTAGATATTGTTGCAGAGGCTAAAGAAATGCTGGAGATCTCCGGCGTTAAAAACGTACAAACCTGGGATCACGGGCATAACGTTGGCGATGGCATCCATGAGATGGGTACCGCACGCATGGGCCGCGACCCTAAAACCTCGGTACTGAACGAACATAACCAGGTTTGGGATGCTAAAAACGTATTCGTTACTGATGGCGCCTGTATGGTTTCATCCGCTTGTCAAAACCCATCATTAACTTATATGGCTTTAACCGCCCGTGCAGCTAATTTTGCGGCAGATGAATTGAAGAAGGGAAATTTAGGTTGATTAAGTTGAACAGGTGAGTTGTTGATTGTTTTGGAACAATCTTCAGATCAAGAGTTGAATCAACTAATACAGAAACTACTTTGCCTCAAATAACTTAATCAACCCAATCAACATTAAAAACTTAATCAACCAACCAAATGAAACATAAATTATTGATAATAAACATATTATTACTCATCAGCTTAAGTGGTTTTGCTAAACCAAAAGTGCTTGTTTTCAGTAAAACCATGGGTTTTCACCATGCTTCAATTGCCGTAGGTGTACCGGCAATTATGAATCTTGGTAAGGAGAATGACTTTGATGTAGATACTACAACCGATTCAAAGAAATTTACCTATGATAATCTGAGACAGTATGCCGCGGTCATATTTTTAAGTACTACCGGCGATGTTTTAAATGATGCACAGCAGGCAGAATTTGAGAAATACATTCGTGCAGGCGGCGGTTTTGTTGGCGTACACGCCGCTACTGACACCGAGTACGATTGGGCCTGGTACGGCAATCTTGTGGGGGCATATTTTAAAAGCCATCCTGCCCAGCAAATGGCTACACTTCATATTATCGACCATAATTTTATGGCCACCAAAAACTTACCTGATGAATGGAAACGCTTTGATGAATGGTACAACTATAAATGGATAGCGCCCAATCTGCATGTGCTGATCACGATTGACGAAAAAAGCTATACGGGCGGTGCCAACGGCGACAATCACCCCATGAGTTGGTACCATGATTATGATGGCGGACGTGCATTTTATACTGAACTTGGTCATACAGATGAATCTTACTCAGACCCGCTTTATTTGGGTCATCTTTTAGGTGGCATTAAATATGCTATGGGGGTAAAGTAATGGAGTATGTTGAAAGGTTGTAAAGTTTTATTTTGCACAATTGAATTTTGAGAAATATTCTGCTATCAGCCATAATTGTCTATTTTTAACCTTTCAACTTTACAACATTACAACTTTTCAAAAACTAACATGAAAACCTGGCTATTGATATTTATCGGGGGCGGTATTGGTAGCCTGTTGCGTTACCTGGTGAGCAGGTTGGTGAACAGAAGCATTGTTTCGGCATTCCCTTATGGAACTTTCATTGTTAATGTAACCGGCTGTTTCCTGATCGGTTTTTTTATATTCTATATTTCCGAAACGCGGTTCGGCGCGGCATCATTGCCCTGGCGCGTCTTTTTGATCAACGGCATTTGCGGTGGTTATACAACGTTTTCTTCTTTTTCTTCAGAAAACATTCTGCTGCTGACAAATAATCAACTATTTACCTTCATGTCCTATACCTTCGGGAGTTTAGCGCTCGGTTTTTTAGCAACTTACTCCGGTATTTTACTTGCTAAAAATTTTTAGAATGAAAATCGGTAAAATATTAATCGTTGCGGATGACAGCGCCCCTTCGGTTAAGGCGATACAATTTGGTTTCAATTTAGCGAGGGACCTTTCAGCAAATATCATTCTGTTAAGTGTAATCGACCCTATCGATTCCCTTGGAAATCCCGACGCGGGCATATTTCCGGATGATGCATTGATGGCAGCAAAGGCTAATGTGGAGACTTTCGTGGTTGAAATGAAAGAAAAGTATGGAGCAGGTGTTGATACCGAATTGCTGACTCCTGTAGGAGACATCCTGTCTTCGGTCACTAAAATTACAGTTCAACAGGGTGCTGATCTAATCGTTGCAGGTACTCATGGACGTACAGGGCTTAGTCTTTTATTTAAGGGGAGTATATCGGAATCAATCATCCATCACTCAAAAATACCGGTTATTATTGTCCCCGCGACTTATTGACGATTAAATTACTTTACCTATTTCGCTACTATACTTACCGTTTGCGTGGTATGCGCGCTAAAATAACCCAGGCATGCCGGGCTTATATTTGATGGCGGGTTTGAAGGTGCGACGCCGCCACCCGGCCCACCCAATTGCTGGTTCATCAGGGTTACCCAATACGTGAACATCGGTTTATCAATACATTGCATTTCAACCCTTACGGAATCACCGGGATAAATATCAGTGGCATTTTCAACCAGGTCGCCGTTTACATATCTGCCGTTAGTAAATTCGTCATCAAATGCAAAAATAGCATCAACCTGTACGCTGTTTACCCAAAGTATAAACCGGTATTGGTTTGCAACATCCGAAGGATCCTGCAGGTGTATAGAAACTTCCTTCCGATTTTTTTTGGGGTCGAAATCATTGTTTTTTGAAGTGATGGAATCAATTGGAACCGCAGCAGGCATTACCGAAGTTGCGGTATATGTTACTCCACCTGTCACCACGGTCATTTTATACGTCCTGCCGGCTATCCCGGCCATTTGTGGTGTAGTGTATGTGCCATTCGGATCCTCAGAAAACGGGTAAGTATGCCCTTCGTCATCACTAACAGTGACTATTGCACCTAAAACGGGCGGATAAGTGTTTGTAGAAGTAAAAGGCACATTGCGGCTGAGGGTAATATATTGAGGACCTTCAACATTGGTAATATTGCCCTCAATAACCAATTTTCCGCTATCGTTTGCCAGCTTCAGATCGATCACCTTATTACACGAAATACTTGCTGCTGCAATAACCAGGGTAACTATATATATCTTTATGTTCTTCATCCTTATTCCGCTCAAAATTTAAAATTCCAGGTAATTGAAGGTATCCTTGTTGCGAAGATACTGGTCTCCACAGCTTCGGTGGTGTTTGGGTTAGTTTTGCTATCGCGGAAGGTAATGATATAAGGATCACGGTGCGCATAAACATTATAAACCCCAAAAGTCCAGCTCGAATGGTATTTTTTATGTTCTTTACCTTCCAGCGTGGCGCCTATGTCCAGCCTGTTAGCTGATGGCATACGGTAACCATTACGCGAAGAATAGGAAAATGTTGTTAAACCACCGATCTGGTATTTGCCCGTCGGAAAACTAACCGCGTTGCCTGTTCCGTATACAAAATCGCTCGACAAGGTCCATCGTTTATTTAACTGGTAGATCCCTACGACAGAAAGATCATGCGTGCGGTCCTGCCTTGCCGGAAAATACCGGCCGTTATTGATAGCCGCGAATTTCAGCTCGGTACGTGATAACGTATAACCTACCCACCCGTTGAACCGGCCAAACTTTTTCTTTAAAAAAAGCTCGACACCGTATGCCCGACCGCTGCCATAAGTTAACAGCGATTCTACATCAGGGTTAACGATCAATTGGGCCCCATCTTTATAATCAATCTGGTTTTGCATCCATTTGTAATAAACCTCTGCAGAAAACTCGTAGTTATTATCATCAAAATTGGTAAAATAACCGGTTGATGCCTGGTCAGCTATTTCGGGCTTGATATTATTACTGCTCAAAACGTAAAGATCGGTTGGGGTGCTGCTGGTTGAATTGCTTAACAGGTGAATATTTTGGCTATTACGATTATAAGAGAATTTAATCGAGCTATTTTCGCTTAACAAATAACTTGCGGTAAAACGCGGCTCAAGGTTTAAATAGTTCTTCACAGTGCTCCCCGAAGCATAAGTCTGCGATGTTAAACTATTGCCTGCCGCATCATAGGTTTTAAAGGTGCCGGGACCCAGTAAAAATAATCCGCTTAGCCGTACTCCATAAAGCAGCGTCAGCTTATTATTTAAACGCCATTCATCACTAAGGTAGGCAGCGTTCTCATAGCCATATCTTTGCTCTACACTTTCATTGTTAAAGTTTGAGTTTGAATTGGTGGTAATACTACCCGGGGCAATGTTATGATGTAAAATATTCAATCCGAATTTAAGCATATGATCGGATGTCATGGAGTATTGCAGGTCTTCTTTAAAATTCACATCCGTAATTTGCGAAGTGGCTTTAAAGTAATTGCTGCTCTGAAAATCCTGGATGGTATAGTTGTAATTGCTGAATACCACCGAAGTATTTGAAAACAAGCGATTGTTAAATAAATGATTAAAACGGACAGTGCCTGTTGAATTGCCCCAGTTGGTACCAAAAGTATTTTTAAGTAGCAGTACATCTTTTCCAAAATACCCTGAAATATAGATGGCGTTTTTATCATCGAAATGATAATTAGCCTTTGCATTCAGATCATAAAAATATAGGGAACTCCCTTTTAACGTGGAGTCGGACGAAGCATGCAGAAAGAAGTCGATATACGTTCGGCGGGCGCTGATCATAAACGAACCTTTGTTTTTAACGATCGGCCCTTCCAGCTTTATTCTTGATGATATTAGCCCCAGGCCGCCCTGGACGGTATAATCCTTATTATTTCCATCATTCATTTTTATATCCAGTACCGATGATAAACGACCGCCGTATTCCGCAGGCATGCCGCCTTTATAGATGCTGACATCTTTAATAGCATCTGAATTGAACGTTGAAAAAAAACCAAAAAAGTGTGATGCGTTATATACGGTAGCCTCATCCAGTAGTATCAGGTTTTGGTCGCTGGCCCCGCCGCGCACATAAAAGCCTGTGTTTCCTTCACCTGCTGATTTAATTCCCGGCAGCAGCGATATTGTTTTTAAGATATCTTTTTCCCCTAATAATACAGGCACATTATTTACCTGCGCCATATTCAGCTTTTCCTGGCCCATTTGCGGCGAGGTAACGTTGTCGTTGTTAGGCTTGTTCGATCTAATCACTACTTCATTCAGTTCGCTTTTTGAATGCAGGCTGATGTTATACACCCGGCTCTGGTTAAGGGTTACCACCTGCTCGATGGCGTTATAACCAATATAGGTATATAATAGGGTATAATTGCCTGCAGGAACCGGGATGGAATAAAAACCATACGAATTGGTGATCGTTCCGTCCTGCGGCAGTTCTTTAATTTTTACGGTAGCACCTATCAGTTTTTCGCCGGTGGAAGCGTCATCAATAGTGCCGCTAAGGGTGAATTTTTTTTGAGCAAAAACAGGTATCGCAATAAACAGAAATAAAATAAAAAGTAAACTTTTGCCCATTTGAGAAATTTGACGCAAAAGTATCGTTAATTGTTACAAATCCCCCTGGTTTGTTTATGTTATTTATGCCATCATTTAGCTATTTAACCACTTGTATCGACCAAAAGTCTTTTGCAAGGCTACTATTTGCTACATAGTCATAAGGCAAATAAAAGTAGCCGCCATCACCCCAATCCGTTCCCCAGCTGTTGCGGACAATAAAATACTGTTCCTTATCATTATAACCAACGGCCAGCACAGCATGTCCACCTACAACCAGTTCGCCTGGAGCCGGCACTGACGCATACCCTGTTTGCGCAACCATTCCATTATCAAAGCTTGAATGCAGAATAATTCCCATCACAAATGGGCTGCCGTTATATAAACAGGTTTTTAACTGCGCCAAATCGTTACTTAATGACAAATATTGGGTAACGACATTATTTAAGACATCCTGGTAGCAATCATCGGTTGGTTTCGTTATCAGATCGTTACCATTATAGGGCCATAGGGTTTCATTACATACACCCAGCGTGTTTACAATTTTCATCCCGGTTCGTATTTGTGCCCCGCTATCTGCGGTAATATCACCTTCTGCAACCCGTTCGTTATAATAAATGAACAACCTTGCCGGTGTGAAGTCGGTAATACCCTGTTTAATCATTTCGTATTCAAAAGCCCCGCCAATGGCGTTACCTGTACACGAATTATATTGCCCCTGGTTATAAACCGGCGGGCAGTGCGGCCGTAAGTCCACTTTGGGTGGCAAAACATTTACCGTCTGATTAACGGCGCCATATTTAAAATCCCTGCTATCGGGTTTGTCTTTTATCCATCCTTTTTTGTGTTTCATGATTTAATAAGGTTATAAGGTTAATAAAATAGCGCTTGAGGGAACGCCGTTTTTTTAATATAAAAGTAGGTAAAGCATACCGTGGGGGGCAAGCGTAGTTAAACGGTATTTTGACACGGTTTTTACGTAATAATTGCAGGGTCGCTAATTTTCAATCAGACCCATTCAGCGGTCTCCTTATAATCGAAAGGCTCATAGTTAATATACTGTACAAACCTTGGCAATGCCGATGTATTGGCGCTGCTGCCATGAGGCAGCGCATGGTGCCATAGGATAAAGTCACCAGCATTAGCAGCTATTGGCACCGGCCCCAAAGCGTACAGGTCCTGCTTACGCGGATCGGCTCCTTCAGGCAGCCTATTTAACCAGTCGCCAATTACGCGCTGAAAACCCGGCACCAGTGTAAATGCCCCCTGGTTGGCTGCCGTATCAGCCAGGTACAATATCCCCTGAGTACCAAATGGCATGGGCTGTTTGATACTCGAATCCCAATGGAGCCGTGGCCCGGGGAACTGGTAATGCTTGTTCTCGGGCGGATTAAAACCAACCCTGTCGGTATTTACCCACAGGTCGGTTCGATTCCACAACTGTTCATAAGCCCTCCGGATCTTTGGCGAATTGCGATTCTTATCAAGCAACGGGTGTTGAAAAAGCTGTATCATGATCCCCTGTTTTGAAGGATGTACCTTATACCATGTGCTTGAATCGGATCTGTCAATATCAAGATGCTGGCAAATCACGCTTACGGCAGCCTCGCTATCGGCTTTGCTTATCGCCTCCCTAATAATCACGTAGCCATTTTCTTTCCAAAAAGCCAGGTCGTCGGCCGTAAGCACATCATTTTCAGTTTGATTTTCGGCTTTAACGTTTTTACCGCCGATAACCAGCCGGTTAAACTGCTCTATTTTTCCCGCGTCCGGGTTGCCGCTGACGGCAGTTATCCAGGTCTCAAACTGTTCAAATGAAGGGCTTTCATGATAAACAAACATCATCGTTTGCTCAAGCCCAAGCCCAAGTACCTTCAATAAAGTTGTATCGATTGCCCATTCATCATGAAATAAACCTGGCGGCAGTTTGCCTTCTCTTTTTAAGATGGATTTATTCCAGTAACGCTTTAAATGCATTACATTTAATTTCCCGGTTTCGGTTGATGGGGTAATATTTAAATCCGCTGGCAGCACTTTATAAAGGTTTAATGACGGGCATAAAAATAAATAAAACTATCTGAATTTTTAAAAATTGGGCCGGGGAGCTTTAAAATAATACCCATTAAAACATAAGCAATAAATTTTTCGTTTGCAGTCGTTTTTTTTACCTTAAACGATCCTCCGTTTGTACAGGTAATTTATTGATTTGAAATGTGCTATATTTATCAGTTAATGAAAGTATTTTTCGTCGCGCTTGTCTTTTTCTGTTTTTCGTGCATAACAACACATGCTCAAGGGACCTTTTGCCCGCCACCGAACATTGGTTTTGAAAGTGGTACCTTCAATGGGTGGAGCTGCGATACCGGGAGGGTTGATTCATTGGGACATTTATCGCTTATTTCCTGCCAGCCTGCACCAGGAAGGCAAACAATAATTGATGCTAATTATTATCCGCAAATTGATCCGTTTGGCAAATTCCCCACTTTGTGCCCTTACGGCGGCAGTCATTCTATTAAATTGGGTAACCAGGATACCAGCAAACGGGCCGAAAGCATTTCTTATACATTTACGGTGCCCGAAGGTGCCAATAAATATAGTATAACTTTTTATTATGCCGTAGTGATACAAAACCCACCGCATCTTAACTTCCAGCAACCAAGGTTTACTGTAAAAACATATAACCTTACTGATAATACTTTCATTACCTGTTCTTCTTTTGATTTTATTGCCTCAGATACCTTATCGCAATCCGGCTTTAAGCACTCCGATACAATTTTAAACAAACGCAGACCGGCAACGGTATATTATAAAGACTGGGCGCCGGCAACTATAAACCTCCAGGGCTGTGCTGGCAAACAGGTAAAGCTGGAGTTTGCAACAAATGACTGCACCCTCGGCGGACACTTTGGTTATGCTTACCTTGATGTTGCCGAAGATTGCTCGTCGCCAATAACCGGGAACTCCTATTGCAGCACACAAACATCCATGGCTTTAACCGCCCCCGGGGGCTATGGCAGTTACAAGTGGTATACACCTGACCTGTCGCAACTTGTGCATGTCGGGCAGGTGTATAATATCTCGCCGCCGCCTGAAGATGGCACAAAATATGCAGTTATTATGGAACCGTTTGAGGGTTACGGTTGCAGGGAAACCTTATATACCATTGTAAACGAAAACAAGGCGGCTTTTACATTCAAAACGGCCGACTCTTTATTTGGTTGTGAAAAGACCGGCGTTGATTTAACGCTGCCATCTGTTACTGCCGGCAGCAGCAGCGATCTGCAGTTAAGTTATTTTACGGATATGTATGGCTTGAATTATCTGTACAAACCACAAAAAATATTAACCAGCGGCACCTATTATATCAAAGCAGTAAACCGCGAAGGCTGTATCAGCGTGCAGCCTGTTAATGTAGTGGTTGCTAACCCCGATATAACTGTTGTTGATCCGCCGTCTGTAACTTACCCGGTTACCGTGGATCTTTCCTCAACTTTTACCCACGAGAATAATACAGTTTACGAATATTTAAAAGATGCGGCCGCAACGAATATGGTTGCAGATTACCAGCACATAGCCCATTCCGGTACCTACTATATTAAAGGGATAAACAAATCGGGGTGCATTACTGTAAAGCCGGTAAACGTTACTGTGTTTCCGCCGCCGCCGCCAGTGGTGAAGGCTGCAAATACATTTACACCAAATAATGACGGCATTAACGACTACTTTTCATTAACGATCACCGGCTTTGGCTCATTCGGTTCAGTAAGAATTTATAACCGTTACGGCCAACTTACCTTCGAATCAAAATCGCAGGATATTTTATGGGATGGGAAATTTAAAGGTGTGCCTGCAGCAACTGGAACCTATTATTGGATATTTGAAGGAACAAACACCTATTATAATACCAAAGTAACCGAATCGGGATTTATAACCTTATTGAGGTAATCGCACCCTGTTTAACTAAAAAAATGAACATAAGGGAAGCCACTGAAAAGGATATCAAGGCAATCTGGGGAATTTTTAAAATCGTTGTTCAATCCGGCGATACATTTGCGTTTGCCCCCGATACGAATTTTGCAGAGATGCAAAAAATATGGTTTGCGCCAGGCATGAACACTTTTGTTGCTGAAGAGAACGGAAAAATAACCGGATCATATTTTATCAAACCCAATCAGCCTGGTTTGGGTTCACATATTGCTAACTGCGGTTATATAGTTGATCCGGTGGAGAGGGGCAAAGGCATTGCCAGCCAAATGTGCGCACATTCAATGGAGATAGCAAAAATGCTTGGGTACAAAGGGATGCAATATAACCTGGTAGTAAGCACTAATGTAAAAGCAGTAAAACTTTGGGAGAAATGCGGCTTTAAAATAATCGGCACAATTCCTGGCGGGTTTAATCACCATGAATTTGGTTATGTAGATGCCTTTATTATGTTTCACCCGATAAATTGAGCGGGGAAATAAAATAATTAATTCTAGCTGCAGGCGATTTTAACCGTGAGCCGGCAACTGTTGCCACTGCATTTACAATTTGCCCGCCTGACGCCGATGACTATAATGTAAATAACCCCAACAAAAGGATAGACTATGCAGTTTAAATTAACGGGGCTGTTGCTGTAGGCTCCGTACAAGGGCAATTATGTCAGATCATTATTCGGTAGCGTATACCTTTTGATCACATTGCATAAAGCAGGCTACGTGCAGTGGTTTAAATGAGATGACTTACTGAAAAACCCGGCGCATGGTCGTTTTTAAATCATGGTATAGCTGCCGGTATATTTTAAATTGTTTTTCATATAACGCCGAATTTTCAGGATCTGGTTTAACGAGCCGCATCTCAGATAGGAACGGCACTGGATAATTTTGTGATAACCTGCAAGCTTTCATGGCAATAAAAGCAGCGCCAACGGCCGAGGCATCGTCCGATTGCACAATAGCAAGGTTTTTACCCGTAATATCCGCCAGCAATTGCACCCATACTTCGCTTTTTACAAAGCCACCACTGATGTTTACCTGGAATACCGGTTCTGCATTTTGCTGAACGGCGTCCAGTACATCTTTCAGCGCAAAGCAGATACCCTCCAACACTGCTCTGGAAAAGTGTTGTTGGGTATGCATCAATTTCACGCCGAAAAACACGCCGCAGCTCTCGCTGTCCCATATCGGGGCACGTTCTCCGGTAAGGTATGGTAAAAAAATTAATCCATCGGCTCCGGCGGGTATAGCAGCAACCTGTTCAAAAACCACCTCGTATTCAACCGCTGACAGGTCAGGGCCTGAAAAGTTTTTAAGCCACCATTGCAAGGCAATGCCGCCATTATTAATGGGGCCGCCACAGATATAGGTTTGGTCGTCGAGAATATAACTGAAGGTCATGGCAGCCTCATTGGGCAGGGGCTTATTGCTGGCCACCCTTACCGCACCGCTGGTACCGATAGTGATGGCAGCTACTCCTGGCTTATCGGCCATAGTGCCCAGGTTAGCGCAACAGCCGTCGCTTGCCGCTATGGTTACCGGCGTACCTGGCATAAACAAACCCGCACCGGGCAAACTGACATTGTATTTTTCGGTATGCTTGGCCGGCACGGGGCGTGAAAGCAAATTTTCGTTAATCCCGGCCATTTTAAGTGCATCAGTGTACCACTCAAAGTTCACAATATCAAATAAACCGGTACTTGATGCTATGGAATAGTCAATAACAAATTCGTTAAAAAGTTTGTGCCAGATAAATTCTTTAATACCAATAAATTTATGCGCCTTACTGTAAAGGCCAGGGTTATTTTCTCTTAACCAAATTAGCTTACAAAGCGGCGACATGGCATGCAGAGGGGTACCGGTAGCTTTATAAATCGCCATCCCCTCAGGCGTTGCCCTTAATCTTTGCGCGATGACTGAACTCCGGTTATCCGCCCAGGTGATCATAGGCGCCAGGGCATTGCAGTTTTCATCCACCGCTATCAAACTGTGCATGGCACTGCTTAAACCAACGGCCAGGGGTTGTGCACCGGTTTTAAGGATAATCTCGCGAACGACCTCTTTAAAAGCCTTCCAGATATCACCTGGATCTTGTTCATGATAGCCGGGTTTAGGCGAACTGAACCCGTAATGCTGCTGGCTATCAGCAAAAGATTTACCTTCCGGATCAACTGCTACAGCTTTTACACTGCCCGTCCCAATATCAATACCTAAAACGTACTCCATACTAATGATTGTGGCTGCAAGGTAGGAATTTTGGGAAAATTGAAACTATCAAATCTTAGATGTCCTTAATCCAGCGAATCCATTTATACCAAACTGAATTATCTATCATTTAAATTGCCTGCTGATCTGAAATTTTACTTAATTTGGGATCGTAAACCCAAAATTTAAAATATCAATAAAAGCATGAAAAACTCACCTGTAAGCGGCTTATTGCCGGTTCCCCGTTTTTTAAGGGTACAAATTATTTTATTAATAGCTGTTTTTTCAGCTTTCAGCGCATTGGGACAAGCCCATATATCTTCGGGGCTAGCAAAAGACCCGGCCGTAGTTGGACGATGGGATATAACGATGGACAAAGGCGGCAAAAGCATCCCTTCGTGGCTGGAAGTGCAGAGGTCGGGTACCCATACGTTCATCGGCCGTTTTACCTATGCATTTGGAAGCGCACGGCCTATATCTGAAGTAAAATCCAATGGCGATAAATTTAACTTTTCCATCCCCGTTCAATGGGAAGAAGGCAACAGGAATATGGATTTTGAATTTGAAGTAAACGGCGACCAGATCAAAGGCACTATGGTTTATACCGATGGCGTTTCGTATAACTGGACAGGAGTGAGGGCCCCCAAAATGGTAAGGGAAAAAGCGCCTGTTTGGGGAACACCTATAAAATTATTTAACGGTAAAAACACCAACGGCTGGCATACTGACGGGGATAACCAGTGGATTGCCCAAAACGGTATTTTAAGAAGCCCGCATTCAGGCGCTAACCTGATCACTGATAAAACTTTTAGTGATTTTAAACTCCATATCGAATTCAGGTATCCGCAGGGCAGCAATAGCGGCGTTTACCTGCGTGGCAGGTATGAGTGCCAGATCATTGACACCAAAAGCGGCAATCCTGAACCGATCAATAACCAGTTCAGTTCGATATACGGTTTTTTGCCGCCAAATAAAATGATGGCGAAAGATCCCGGCCAATGGCAAAGCTATGATATTACGCTGGTGGGCAGGTTAGTAACCGTTGTTGCTAATGGCACAACCGTCATTTGTAATGCCGAGATCCCGGGCATTACCGGCGGAGCCATCAACAGCAGGGAAGGCGAACCTGGGCCGATATTGATCCAGGGAGACCATGGGCCAATTGATTTCAGGAATATTGTGATTACGCCTGCGAAATAGGGATTTCTTGAATCCCTATTATAATACTCAAGCCTCCGAAAATTCGGAGGCTTTTTGCTACCAGGACTAAGGCCGGTTATTAGTTTAAAATGTTTTCGGCATTCAATCGTCTCTCTAAAAAAGCCATACCAAACAATTAGCGGCTTAACGTACTTTTGTAAAAATGAAACAACGCCTTCCTTTTGTATTACTGGCATGGATACTTGCCGATATTTATTTTTTTCACGCTATTGCGACCTTAACGAGTAATGAATTTGTTTTATGGGGATACTGGCTGTTTGACCTGGCGATCGCCGTCGGTTTCGCTATGGTAATCGGGCAGCGCAGGGCTAACCGGCCGCCGGGAAATTCAATTGCCTGGCTAATGGCTTTAACATTACTGGTTTTTGTTCCTAAAATTTTCGCCTCGCCTTTATTATTGCTGGAGGATATTATCAGGGCATTCCGGCACTTTCCACCCCATAGTATGTGGGTAAGTGAACTGGCCGTTTGTATTGCCGCATTCGTGTTTATGAGTTTGCTGTATGGCATGACCGGCGGACGGCACCGCTATAAAGTTCACCGGATCACACTAAAATTCCATGATCTTCCTAAAGCGTTCGATGGCTTTACAATAACACAGTTGTCCGACATCCATGCAGGCAGCTTTACGAGCAAAAAGGGTGTTGAAAAAGGCATATCCCTTGTTAACGAGCAAAACAGCGACCTGATATTATTTACCGGCGACCTGGTAAATAATATGGCCAGCGAAATGGACCGATGGATAGATACCTTCGCCAAACTGAAAGCGCCTTTTGGTAAATACTCCGTTTTAGGCAACCACGATTACGGCGACTATACCCGTTGGGAAAGCGAGGCTGCACAAGCTGCCAACCTGGTTCGCCTGAAAAAAGTGCATAAAGAAATTGGCTTCAGGCTTTTACTGAACGAAGCCGTTCAGATTAAAAAGGACGGAGAAGCCATCGCATTGATCGGCGTAGAGAACTGGGGAAAAGGCGGCTTTCATAAATATGGCAGCCTCACAAAAGCAGCCGAAAATGTTACTGATGATGAATTTAAGATCCTGATGTCGCACGATCCTTCGCATTGGGAAGCAAAGACCCTTGAACATGACAAACACATCAACCTGGCGCTGGCGGGGCATACGCACGGCATGCAGTTCGGTATCGAGCTGTTTGGTTTTCAATGGAGCCCGGTGAAATACGTTTACCCGCAATGGGCTGGCCTTTATGAAAAAAATGGCAAATACCTGTATGTAAACCGTGGCTTTGGCTTTTTAGGATTTAAAGGCAGGCTGGGTATCTGGCCGGAGATTACAGTGATCACCTTGAAGAAAGGGTAAAAAGAAATTCCTAATAAATAACAAAGCCCCCTGACGTATCAGGGGGCTTTTCGGTACCCAGAGCCGGGGTCGAACCGGCACGGCCTTGCGACCACAGGTGTTTGAGACCAGCGCGTCTACCGATTCCGCCATCTGGGCCTCTTCTCGAACGTTGGATTAATTCGCTCAGAATCGGGATGCAAATGTATTTAAACTCTCTTTAATCCGCAACAGATATTTTTGTCTATAATAACAATCTGCAATTTTATTTAATCTTTCTTCTTTCGCAGTGTGATTCAACTGCTCGTAACCCAGCATTGCCTGCTGCAGGTCCTGTTCAATATCGTCCTCAATAGCAAGCACTTCCGCTGCAATGTGGCCTAACTCGGCGGCATTGTCAACTTCCATCAGGCGCTCATTAATATCCATCATTTCCATTAAAAAATCTGCCGGTAATTGTGGTTTTGCACCGTCCTGCAGCAATTCATGGCACTTTAAAATGTATTCAAGCCGCTTAAAAGGGTCAGAAAGTGTCTGCCAGGCTTTATTATTGAGGGTAGATAATTCCAGTATTTCCTGCTGTTTTTCATCATCCTCATTGGCGTAAAAATCGGGGTGATACTGTTTACTGAGCTCGTAAAATTTCTTCTTCAGCATACCAGCATCAGGAGTAAATGATTCCTTTAGGCCGTAAAATTCAAAATAATTCATAAGTGACACGAATTACACGAATTTTTTCGAATTCCCACTAATGATATTGGGTTTTCTGTTCTTAAATACCCTTAATCTTACTTATTCGTGAAGATTCGCTTCATTCGTGTAATTCATGTCTTTTATTTTATTAGTGTAATTCGTGTCACTTAAATTATCTTTGACCATTAATTCAATACTATGCTATTTGAACAGATGCGGCAGAAGCCGTTTTTTATATTGGGTCCATGCGTAATGGAAAACCAGGAACTGCTATATACCGTTGCCGAAAAAGTGGCCGAACTGGGGCATAAGTTTAGTGTGCCGGTGATCTTTAAAGCCTCTTTTGACAAGGCGAACCGTACTTCTATCCATTCTTACCGCGGCCCCGGCCTTGAAAAAGGCATGGAAATGCTGCTTAAGGTTAAAGAACGTTTCGGACTGCCTTTGACCACTGATATACACGAAAGCTACCAGGCTGCCCTTGTTGGCGAGGTGGTAGATATATTGCAGATCCCTGCGTTTTTGTGCCGGCAAACCGATCTGCTGGTTGCTGCGGCAAAAACAGGTAAAATTGTGAACATTAAAAAAGCACAGTTCCTGTCGGGCCAGGATATGTTTTACCCTGCGCAAAAGGTACTTGAAGCTGGTAATGAACAGGTGATCTTAACAGAACGCGGCAATATGTACGGCTATAATAACCTTGCGGTTGATTTCAGGAATATTTATGATATGAAAGCGTTTGGGCACCCCATTTGCATGGATTGCACGCATTCGGTACAACGGCCGGGCGGAGCAGGGGGCAAAACCGGCGGCGACCGTACTTTTGTGCCGATGATGGCCCTGGCCGCAAAAGCTTTTGGCGCTGGCGGTTACTTTATGGAAACACACCCGGATCCTGACCATGCTTTAAGTGACGGCCCGAATATGGTGCGGTTGCATGAGCTGGAAAAAGTGATCGAACCGTTGGTCTGAATCAGAATTTTCGGAATTTTTGAATTTTCAGAATTCATCAAATCTGACTATTATGTTTTATTATTGAAGCACTGCCTCACAAATATTCTGTTAATTATTAAATTCTGAAAATTCTGATTCAGACAATTATGAAAGAAATTGCTAAAAGGGTTTTTGATATTGAAATTGATTCACTGCGGTTGGTAGCTGATGCGATCGACGAACAGTTTACCAAAGTTGTCGACGCAATCTTAAATACCGACGGTAAGGTGATCGTCATTGGTATAGGTAAATCTGGCCTCATCAGTAAAAAGATAGCGGCCACTTTTGCAAGTACTGGCACACCCAGCTTTTTCCTTCATCCCGGCGAAGCTTTTCATGGCGACCTGGGGATGGTTGGCCCACATGATATGGTCATTCTGATCTCTTACTCGGGTGAAACAGATGAGGTGCTTAAACTGATCCCCTTTTTACAGTGGAATAAAAATGTGATCATCGGTATCACCGGCAACCCAAATTCAACCGTGGCCAAAAACAGCCATTACCATTTGAATATTGCTATTCAGCAGGAAGCCTGCCCGCTGGCCCTGGCGCCCACATCATCTACCACTGCAGCACTTGTTATGGGCGATGCGCTGGCGGTGGCATTAATGGAATCACGTGGATTTCAGCATGAAGATTTTGCCCGCTTTCATCCCGGTGGCAGCCTGGGCCGTAAACTGTTGGTGAAGGTAAAAGACCTGATGCGCACGGATCACCTGCCTTTCATTAGTGAAGTGGCTACGTTTACAGAACTTTTGCTCCGCATGTCGGAAGGCAGGCTGGGGATGGTAATTGTTGGCAATGCGGGCCATGTAAGTGGCATTGTTACAGACGGCGACTTGCGCCGTGCGCTGATCCGGCACCCGGATACTAGTTGCCTTACGATAGGCGAAATTATGACCAAAACTCCTGTATTTGTTGACGAAAATGAGTTTATTCATAACGCCGAGCAGTTAATGATTAACAAGAAGATTACGGCAGTACTTGTGGGATCGGAATCTGCGAGGAGTGTAAGCGGTATTTACCAAATTTATAACCAGTAAGATTGTGTAAAATATCTTATCATTTCGACCATAGGGAGAAACCTTATGTGCTCTGCATCCAAACTGTGCAGGCAGGAATGACAAGTGTATAGATTTCTCCTCGTTCCCTGCCTACCGGCAGACAGGCTCGTCGAAATGACACGGTGTTAAAATCTTAAAAAAATAAAGAAGGGAGTAAGGTGCCTATTTTCATCGATCAATTGAACCGACAAGCTGATTTCCCATCCGCTCCCAAACGGATCATCTCCATCGTACCCTCACAAACTGAATTGTTGTTTTATTTGGGATTGGATGAAGAAATTGTGGGCATCACGAAGTTTTGTATCTACCCGGCTGATAAGGTAAAAAGCATTGAAAAAGTCGGAGGCACCAAGCAGCTCAATATCGAAAAGATAAAATCGCTGAAGCCCGACCTCATCATCGCGAATAAAGAAGAAAACGAACGCAGCCAGATTGAAGAACTCATCAACTTTTGCCCGGTTTGGATCAGCGATATTTATAACCTTGCTGACGCGCTTGATATGATTGAAAGGGTAGGAGCGCTCACCGGAAAGGGAACAGAAGCTAAAATGCTTTCAAATCAAATCACCCAACAGTTCAACCGTATAACAATTCAACAATCAAATCTTAAAACCGCCTATTTTATCTGGCGAAAACCTTATATGGTTGCCGGAAAAAACACTTTTATTGATGATATGCTGCGCAGATGCGGCCTCATCAATGTTTTTGAACAGCACCGGTACCCTGAAATTAACAGGGAAAGGCTAATTGAGGCAAATCCCGATGTGATCCTGCTATCCTCCGAACCTTACCCATTTAATGAAAAACACATGGCGGAACTAAAAGCGATAGTCCCAAAAGCCATCATCAGGCTGGTTGATGGCGAAATGTTCTCATGGTACGGGAGCAGGTTGTTACATGCAGGGGCTTATTTTGAGGAATTGTTAGCCGGGATCGTACGTATATAATGTTCATTATCAATCGGTGAAATCAATTTTAAAAAATATCGGTGAAATCATAGAAACAAAATCATAAAAAAAACTATCTTTGCAGCCTCTTAAAAATCAAAAACGCGGAAGTGGCGTAATTGGTAGCCGCACCAGACTTAGGATCTGGCGCCGCGAGGCGTGGGGGTTCGAGTCCCTTCTTCCGCACAATTTTTTAAACCTGGTCAAATTGGCCGGGTTTTTTTGTTAATTTCAGTTCAGCAAAGTTTATCAGCAATATTAAATATCGGGCAAAATTCATTAATCATGATACAACGCTTTTATTTTGACACCTCTGTTTTTGGTGGAATGTTTGACACTGAATTTGAAGAAGAATCCACGTTGCTCTTCGAGATGGTTAAACTTGGACAAATAATTTGTGTGTATTCAGATTTAACTGAAAGTGAATTAGCGAGCGCGCCGATTAGAGTGCAGGAGTTTTTTATAAACTTAAATAAAAATCATAAACAGCTCATTATGGTTACTCCGGAAGCGTTAAGGTTAGCACAGAAATATATTGACGATAAAGTTGTTGGCCCAACGAGCTTGGATGATTGCATCCATATCGCGGTGGCCACGTTAAGTAAAGTTGATTTGTTGGTTAGCTGGAATTTTAAACATATTGTAAATGTATATCGGATAAGAGGATACAATTCCGTAAATTTACGTTTGGGATATTCGACTCTTGAAATACGATCACCAAAAGACATTGTAGGAAATGAAAACGAAAGATAAAATAACAAAAGACTTTGATACCGTTAAAACATTCAGAGAAATAAAAACAAAAATATCAAGCGATATACAAGGAATGACTTTTGAACAATTAAAGGAATATTTGAACAGGACTAAATTAAAACCTCAAAACTAGATTTCTTTCAGTAGCTGGTCCCGCGAGGCGTGGGGGCGAGTCCCTTCTTCCGCACAACGATTTAAACCCGGTCAGTTTGGCTGGGTTTTTTGTTTAAAATACATGAACTTATATACCGTAAAAATTGCGCCAATTATAAGGTGTTGGATTAGTTAGGCGAAAGATATTCTTATCACTATCGCTAAGGGAACTGTAAAAAACCGAAAATTTAGATATGATATCTTCGCCATTTCCCATGCGCCAAAATAGATCATGAGGGTCAATTTGAGGATATATTTTCCATGGCAGGCTCACCTGGCTTTGATGATAATTAAAGTTACCAAACTCAATAAAGAAATCTCTCACCTCCATTAATGCGAAACCCAACAAATTTTGGCCATTCCAAAAATATGGGTTCTCAATTTGTTCAGCATCTTTCGATAGTCCGATGCCCCATATTTTGTCAACGGGACTTGCTTCAACTAAAATCCTGCCGTTCGTATTTATCAAAAAATTCGCAAATTGAGGATGTTGATTAAACTTATGGATGTTTCCATTTACAACGATCTCAAGCCTGTTTTCAAGCCAGATTTGCTCGTCAAACCCTAACACTTGTCTTCCTAATTCTTTTGCCTCACCTGGACTCTTGGCATTGATGATCTTTTGATGAGTTTTAAGATCGTCAAAGAGAAGGGCTTTATTACCCATCATCCAATGTTCGGCCGTTTTATAACTTATATTATCCACTATAAATGGCAATTCAAACCATTGACTGAAGCAAAATTTTCCAACTAACTCTTTGGAAGATTTTGAGTGCCCCCAAAAAAACAAAAACTTAAGCGTCTCACCCTGATCAAATTTGTCGGTTAGCCATTTAAGGCTGTAGCTGTATGTCATTAGCGTTGGCTTGATGTTTTTCAAACCTAATTATTTTCCTGGTGACATTCAAAATATCTTGACAGTGTCTAATTGATGGCATTGCTTAAACATTATTCCCATATTGGGTTAACATCACGCAAAAAAACGTCCAAATCACCCAAAAACCTTATCTTAGCCCATAAACCTATTCAGCATGCTTGTTCGCCCGCTGCCACCGTCGTTTAATTTTGACAAGGGGATATTGCCGCCCGTTTACGGCGATCATTTCCTGTTTGTCGAAAATCTAAGCACGCCTTATAATGCGCTGAATGCCCCTCTGGTTTAGCTTTACTGACGCCTGGAAAAGAGAAATTCAATTGCTGTATGAATATATTCCTATTCATCCGTAATCGGGATATGCCTGATCTTATTTTCGCTAATCTCACGCATGATCCCGTTGAACCGGATCGGGTGCCCGTTTTTACTTTTTATCAGGAATTTTATAGGGAAACCGGGGGCTATGGGCCTCACCAGGTCGAAAAAGATGCCGTTGCTTTTATAATTTTCGCCTACCTCAACATCCTTCACAAACACCTGCTGAATCAATACATTATTAATACATTTTCCTTCAATTTCGTGCTCATCATGGTTCAATAACACAATATATTTCGAAATCGGCTCCACATAAGTTTCGGCCCTAACTTCCAGGAATAACTCATTGTTTACCGATTTCGACATGATTTTATACCCGCGCACATTCTCGTAGGTCTTTTCAACCAATTGCAACGTGTTTTTCTTATTGATCACATCGATCATTTGCCTTAAGGCATAATCCGCGCCCGTACCAAATAGGTCGATATATAAAGTCTGCAACAGGATAGGGGGCATAAAACAGTCGTCCAGCTTTACCGGGATGAGTTGGGCGTGATTACCGGTTGCTTTGTAAATTGCATTTTGCCATTCCAGTTTGACCAGATCGCTATCCAGGCTGTTTTTTGATACGAAAAAAAAGAAGTATTCGCATTTTGCTAATACCTGTACGTTTTTTCCGGTTAATCCTTCGCAAGGCTGCCCAGTCCAGCCATCATAAAATACTTTTTCGTTTCCATAAACCGCAGAAAGTTTAATGGCAATGGGTTCAATTACCGCTTTGTCGCGGGTATGAAGGCTTAAGAAGATCATGAGGTCTGATTTGTTTTAATGCCAACGTACTGATTGGCAGATTGTTTATTAAGAGGAAAAACAAATGAAAAAATATAGTATAAAGGATAATAGCTACGAGCAATCTCTTTTAAGTAAATTCTTATTCAGCTGAAGCAGTTTCCTCGGTAAAAATTTTTTATATCGAATAATGAATCTTGAATGCCGAACGCCAAACTTTACTTCATCATTCAACATTGGTTATTCAATATTCGATATTAAACCCTTTTCAAAAGCATCCCCCTTTAGCGCCAAGAACGCTTAAAACGGCTGCTCGTCGTCTATATCATCCATCCGCGAAGGGCGGATAATAAAGTTGTTCGGTTTCTCAAAATCCTGCGAAGGGGCGAGGCCGGAGAACGCATTTGTTGGCGTAAACGACCCGTCCATACCTGTATCAAGGTCAGTAAATTTAACGTATTTACCCACAAATTTCAGGCGTACGCGGCCAGTTTCGCCGTTACGGTGTTTGGCAATGATCACTTCACCTACACCAGCGGTAGGCATATTGTCCTCATCAACCTCCAGGCCATAATATTCAGGACGGTAAAGAAACAATACCATATCCGCATCCTGCTCGATAGAACCGGATTCACGCAAGTCTGATAGCATCGGCCTCTTGGAGCCACCGGGGCGGCTTTCAACCGCACGGCTTAACTGCGAGAGGGCAATTACCGGAACATTTAACTCTTTCGCCACGGATTTTAACGCCCGTGAGATACTGCCAATTTCCTGCTCGCGGTTACCACCGCCTTTACCGTCGGCACCTTTGCCATGCATCAGCTGCAGGTAGTCAATTACGATTAGCTGGATATCATGCTGCGATTTTAAGCGGCGGCATTTTGCCCTGAATTCAAAAATATTCAGCGCGGGGGTGTCGTCAATGATTAGAGGTGCCTGTTCCAGCCTGCCGATCTTGGAGTGGATCTGCGCCCATTCCCATTCTTCCAGGTTACCTTTACGGATCTTTTCCTGTTCTATCATGGTTTCACCGGAAATTAAACGGTTAACCAACTGAACAGAGGACATTTCGAGAGAGAACACCACTACAGGTTTATTAAAATCAACCGCAGCGTTACGGGCGCAGCTTAAAACGAAGGCTGTTTTACCCATCGCCGGGCGGGCCGCGATAATTACCAGGTCGGATTTTTGCCAGCCGGAGGTCATGCGGTCAAGGTCGGTAAAGCCGGAGGCCACACCTGTTAAACCGTCTTTTTTATCTTTCAGCGCTTCTATTTCTTTTAATGCTTCGTGCATCAGGTCGTCCATCTTACGCGAATCGCGCCTCAGGTTATTCTGGGCGATCTCGAAGAGGTTTTTTTCGGCCTTATCCAACAAGTCAAGCACATCCGTAGTGTCTTCATAAGCGCTCTGGATCACCTCTGTCGAGATCCTGATCAGTTCACGCTGGATGAACTTCTGGATAATGATGCGCGAGTGAAACTCGATATTGGCAGCCGATGCCACGCGGTTGGTTAGTTCGGTAATATAATAGGCACCGCCGATCATCTCCAACTCGCCCTGTGAGCGTAATTGTGAGGTAACGGTAAGGATATCTACAGGGGATGATTTCTCGAACAACGTCCGGATAGCCTGGAAAATCTTCTGATGGTTATCTTTATAAAATACATCAGGTTTTAAAATATCAATTACGGAAGAAAGAGCATCTTTCTCGAGCATTAAAGCACCTAAAACGGCCTCTTCAAGGTCAATTGCCTGGGGAGGAAGTTTGCCCAAACCACTGTAAGGTGTGGGGTTAGTGATCCTGCTTTTACGGTCGGTGGCGTTAGGCTTATTATATTGGTTTTCGTTTTCAATAATCATCGCAACAAAAATATACAAAAAAAGAACGGTTCAATTTATTGTTTTTAAGCTTGATTTTAATGCGGTTTTTTCACGGTGGATAACCCCAAAGTTTGACTATCCGAAATCAACAAAAATTGTTGAGAAAAATACTTTATTAACATCAGATGTTGGTAAGATGTTAATATCCAAATTTAACAATTATAAACCAGCTATTTACCTATATGTGGATAAAGTTTGCAAATGTTAATTAATTGACGCAGACCGAATCTTTGCTCCGGTTCAATAAGTGCTAAACCAATTAATATGGCTACTTTTGGCTTTTTAAAAGATAGTAAAATGAATTACAATTCCAGGCCGGTTCGCGAAAATAATCAGCTAGTATTTGGGATCCGTGCGGTTATTGAAGCCATCCGGTCGGGGAAAGAAATTGAGGCCTTATACCTGCAAAGAGGGGCCGGGGGCGAATTGATCCATGAATTGAAGGAGCTATTGCACCAATACGGCATCACCGCTCAGCAGGTGCCCGTTGAGAAGCTTAACCGGCTTACGCAGAAAAACCACCAGGGCGCGGTGGCTTTTATTTCGCCGATAGTTTATGAGAAAATCGAAAACATCATTCCTCAAATATTTGAAAACGGCCAGGTGCCTTTGATCCTGGTTTTAGATTCCATTACAGATGTGCGCAATATGGGAGCCATCGCCCGCACGGCCGAATGCGCGGGAGTACACGCTATCGTTATCCCATCCAAAGGCTCGGCACAGATCAACCCGGATGCCATTAAAACCTCCGCCGGTGCATTGTATAAGATCCCGGTTTGTCGGCATGATAACCTGGTACAAACAGTAAAATTTTTGCAGGAATCAGGCTTGCAATTGGTTTGCTGTACCGAAAAAACGAAAGAGGATATTTATACACCTGATTATACGGCACCCACTGCGATCATCATGGGATCAGAAGAAGACGGTGTAAGAAATGAGATCATTCGACTATCAGACCATTTGGCCAAAATACCCATGTATGGCGAAATTGAATCGCTGAATGTTTCGGTTGCGACGGGGATTATTGTTTATGAAGCGATAAGACAAAGGTTGATTGTGGAGTCCGAAAAGTCCGAAAAGTCGGTAAAGTAAGAAAGAAAAAAAGCAAGTGAGACTTACGAAGTTTCTTAAACTTCGTAAGTCTTTCATTCGGACAAATGCTATGCTCTAAACACTTCCTCATGCGCAACGGCCGACGTATCATGCAAGCCGCATTCTTTTTTTGACTGGTCTTCCCACCACCATCTTCCGGCACGGAAATCTTCGCCGGGTTGTACAGCGCGGGTACATGGGGCACAGCCGATGCTTGGGAAACCTCTATCGTGCAATGTGTTATAAGGGATATTATATAATCTTATATAGTCTTTTACTTCGTCAATTGACCAATGGTAAATAGGATGGAACTTTACCAGCTTGTTCTGGTCGTCCCATTCAATATCTTCCAATGAACCCCGTACAGGTGATTGCTCGGCGCGGATCCCGGTGATCCAGATATCATTACCTGAAAGCGCGCGCTTTAACGGCTCCACCTTCCTGATATTGCAGCATTCCTTGCGGTTTTCTACGGATTCATAGAAGCTATTCGGGCCTTTTTTGGTAACCATTTGTTCGAGCAGATCCTGCCTGGGGTAGTAGGCGTGTATGGGATGTCCAAAAATTTCCATGGTACGGTTCCAAACATAATATGTTTCAGGGAACAGCCTGCCGGTTTCGAGGGTAAAAACTTTTATAGGCAGGTTATTGTCAAATATCATATGGGTAACAACCTGGTCTTCCCAACCAAAGCTGGTGGAAAATATGATTTTACCCTGGAATGCATCCGCAAGGTAAGCCAAAGTTTCAACTGGCCCTAACCCTTCAGTTTGTTGTTTCAGTTCTTCTGCTATATCAATCATCTTTAAAAACTAATATCTTATTAAAAAGGTGTGATCATTCTTTTAACGGATCAATCACTGTTATTATCATCTTTTGTTACCCGATCACTTACCAATACCGATGTGATCTCGTTAAGTGTTTTTACTTTTCCCGCAAAATCACCACCCAGCGTATCTCTTAACCTGCTCATTTGCTGCAACGTGGTGTCCAGTTCATCCGGCAAAGCTTCCTTTAATACCTCTTTCAGCCTTTTGGCTATGGTAGGTGATTTGCCGTTGGTAGATATGGCAATCTTCAGATCGCCTTTTTGAACTATCGACCCTAAATAAAAATCGCACAAGTCGGGTTTATCTGCAATATTTACCAACAACCTGCGGCTGCGCGCCGATTGCCTGATAAAATCATTCAATTCAGGATTATTGGTGGCTGCTACCACGATGTCTGCCTCATCAAGGTCGGTATCCGTAAATGACTTTTGTACAATACTCACAGCTTCAAATTCAACTGCCAATGCGTATACTTCAGGAATAATCGTTAAAGCTATCACCGTAACTTTTGCTTCCGGGCTGTTTTGCAGTATAGCGGCCAGCTTTTCGAGGCCGATATTACCTGCACCAATAAGCACCGTATGCAATTGGTTAAGCTTTAAAAAAACAGGGAATAACTGGTTGCCTTGCGGCTGGCCTGTTTTGCCTGTTTTTGATTGATTATTCTTCGGCAATGATGTCATAAAATTCCTTAATGGGTTGAAATTTCGGATGTAATGAAACCACTTCGCCAAAAACGATAAGCGCCGGCGAGGTGATCTTATTTTCTTCCACAATTTCAACAATCGTATCCACAATACCCACTGCTACTTTTTCATTATTGGTAGTACCGCTTTGAATAACGGCCACCGGCAATTTATTTTTACCTTCTTTTTTAAATATTTCGGTAATTTCAGCCAGTTTATGGACACCCATCAGTACAACGATGGTAGCCTTTGTACGGGCAGCTTCATAAACATCATTGGAAATTTTGCCGCTGGACGTAGTGCCAGTTATCACCCAAAAACTTTCGCTCAACCCGCGGTGCGTTACCGGGATATTTTGCATTCCCGGCACACCAATAGAACTGGAGATCCCCGGAATTACTACTGTCGGAATGCTGTAGGAAGCGGCAAAGTCCAATTCTTCAAATCCACGGCCAAAAACAAAGGGGTCGCCGCCTTTTAAACGAACTACGTGGCCGTAATTAAGGGCGTAATCGACCATCAGTTTATTGATCGAATCCTGCGAATGGGTATGGTCGCCGGAACGTTTGCCCACATAAACTTTCACTGCGCTTTCAGTGGCAAATTCCAGCAGTTCTTCGTTAACCAGTGCATCATATAAAACAACATCAGCCGTTTTTAATGCTTTTACCCCTTTTAAGGTAATCAGGTCCGGGTCGCCCGGGCCGGCACCTAAAAGGGTTATACGTGGTTCTTTAATATTTTTTTCAGTCGTTACGATCATGATTGCACCAATTCCTCTCTCTTTGCTTTAACGGTTTCTAAAAATTCAGCTGCTTCTTTAATATATGCTGCAGCGAAATTTTCAGATGGATCGTTTTTATTGATCTGTAATACCAGGTCGTTAAAGCTGGTTGGTAAAATTATTTCACCAGTGCTTACGTAGTGATTATCAAATTCGCGGATGATACCAGATTGGGTACTGCTGTTGATGCTTTTATCCAGCAACAAAGCTTTTGCCGAACTGATGAAGGTATTATAAGAATGATAAATAGCATCTGACCATCTTCCGCCTGCAAAGGCTTCATTTGCCCAGCCAAATTTTTCGTCCGATTCGTAAAGCAAAGTCGCAACCAGGTCAATTACCACGCCGGCACATTCGCCAACGCCTATCGCGGTAGCAAATGTTTCCTGGTGGCCCCAGTCAATAAATTCGTCATCCGTAAGGGTGGTCAAATCAGCAAGGGGTTTTAATAACTGATAAAAGTAATCTTTACCCAGGCGATCATAGTAATTATGGAAGGTTTCTTCCGCTAATGAATTGTTTTTATAGTCGTTCAAAACAGCCCTTAATACATGTGTTGCACGTTTTGCCGGAACTTTTATTACTTTTTCAGCAGCGCGGCCAACGCCATCGCCAACTGTTCCTCCGCCAAGCAATACCTGCACCGATGGTAATACCCTTGTACCCGACTTTAAGGAGCTACCGTGGAAGCCGATATGCGCCAAACCATGCTGCCCGCATGAGTTCATGCACCCGCTGATCTTTATTTTAATTTCGCGGTTATATATAAATTCTTCGTATTCATTATAGATCAAATCTTCCAGCACACGGGAAAGTGTCATGCTGTTGGAAATCCCCAGGTTACAGGTATCTGTACCAGGGCAGGTGGTTACATCCGCAGGGCTGTCAAAACCAGGAGCTGACAGATCCAATTCAGTTAAACCATTATATAAAGCAGGCAAGGCTTCCTTCTTAACGTATTTAAGCAACAAACCTTGTGTTTGTGTGATCCTGATCTCATCAGCAACATAAGGTTTTATTGCGTCAACCAGTTTGCGGGCTGTTGCTGTTGGGATATCGCCGACAGGTACTTTTACATAAACACCGTAAAAACCGGTTTGCTTCTGCTCAAAAACATTGGTGATAAGCCACTGCTCATAACGTAAGGGGTTGTTTATAATAACTTCAGGATATGGTATTTCAGCCGGAAGGGCAGGGGCAGGCACCGTATCCCTGTTGATTGGATATGTTTTTACCTTAAGCGCTTTCCTTTCATTTTCAGCCAACTGCAAAACTTCCGCTAAACCAATTTTTTGAACCAGGTATTTCAATCGGGCTTTGTTACGGTTGTTCCGTTCACCATGGCGGTCAAATACACGAATAATAGCCTCAATGTAAGGGATCAGCTGTTCTTCAGGCAAAAATTCTTCAACAATACTGGCCATAAACGGCTGAGCGCCCAGACCACCAGCCAAACCTACTTTAAAACCTCGTTCGCCTTTGTCGTTGATCTTTGGGATAACACCGATATCATGGATATAAGAAAACGCGGTATCATCCTCAGCTGAGGAAAAGGAGATTTTGAACTTCCTGCCCATTTCCTGGCAAATCGGGTTCCGCAAAAAATATTCAAATGTTGCCTGTGCATAAGGCGATACATCAAATGGTTCTTTTGGATCGATGCCCGAAGTGGGCGATGAGGTAACATTTCTTACGGTATTGCCGCAGGCTTCACGTAATGTAATATCATCCTGTTCCAATTCAGCCCATAATTGCGGGGTCCGGTCAAGGCTTACATAATGGATCTGGATATCCTGGCGGGTAGTTAAGTGCAGGTTGCCGCTTCCATATTCGTCGGCAATATCTGCAATTTTTATTAATTGCTTAAAGGTTACCTTACCAAATGGAAGTTTGATACGCACCATTTGTACACCTGGCTGGCGTTGTCCGTAAACCCCCCTGGCCAGGCGCAGACTCCTGAATTTTTCATCATGGATCTTTCCTTCGCGGAAAGCCCTGATCTTTTTTTCAAGGTCGATAATGTCCTGTTCAACTATCGGGTTCTCCAGTTCTGTTCTGAAGCTTTGCATAAGCGTTGTTTAGTTTTGTGTTATAAAAAAGCCCCTTCGGCTGTGGCTAAAGAGGCTTACATTTCTTTTTATTGTTTAATATAAAGCCCTTACCTGATGCTATTGTGGCAGCAACACATCATGGCAGATTTGATATAATTCCCTGTTCTTTTCATATACTTAATCGCAAATATCTACATAGTATACGGAATTGGTAGTAATTTATTAAAAAAAACTGTTTTTTACCTTTTAATTACACTTAAAAGCACATTTTAACGACTGCTAAATCTGTTTATAGTTTCTGGTAAAACACCAAAGTAAACAAATGCAGGGCTATTTTACCGGGTGTCGATAGGAGATATGATCGGTAATAAAGTATTGCCCGGTCATAGAACCGGGGCCCAGGTTTACAAATTAAGTGTCAGGCTTTCTTCTTTTTCAATAATATCAGCAATACTGGTTTCTGATAATATTTTTAAAGTTTCATCTCTCACTTTTATAAACACATCGCGAATGCCACAGGTAGTTTCCTGCTGGCACTCTTCACATTTATGGAAAAAGTTCAGGCTGGCGCAAGGCACCATTGCTATCGGCCCGCCGGTAATACGCAATATATGAACCAGGAATATTTCTTTAGGGTCTTTATTCAAACTGTATCCGCCGCCGGCCCCTTTTTTACTGTACAGGTACCCAGCATTGCGGAGATCCAATAAGATCTGTTCGAGAAATTTTTTCGGTATGCGTTCCTCTTCAGCAATTTTTTGAATTTGCATCGGTGGTTTATCAGCATTCTTCCCCAATATCACCAGGGCCTTAATCGCATACTTTGTTTTTTTTGAGAGCATATTTTGATTGGTATTGAGTTCATTAAGTTAGATTGAATTGATTAAGTTAGCTCAAACGCGCTTTTAATTCAATCAACCACTCACTTAATCAACTTAAAGAACAATTATACCAAATATTTATCAAATCTTTTCCGCAGGAATATTTACTATAAATCTTTCATCGTTGTTATAACTTAATACCTTCAGCTTATCACCAACTTTTATAGCGCCTTCACCATAATGTATAAGGTTTTGACCGAACAAAACTTTATTGTTTTTTTGCCGATAGGATGCCAGTGTTTTCAGTGGTTCCTTTCCGCGCGTACCGTCCTGTTGATTGATAGTGGGTATCGGGCAACGGGCACACAGTTTTACCCCTTTGAAACTTATACTTCCTATGGTGAAATTTCCAAGCAGGTCCTCTTCATAAGGCTCGCCCGTGGCAAAAACGATATTGGGCCTGAACCTGTCCATCGGCAATGGCACAGCAAGGCGGCTGTTAAGGTCATCTAAAGAAGCCTGGCCGATTAGGAGAAAAGGATAGCCATCCGAAAAAGACGTAATCACATCGCCGGGAGCATAGGTTTGATCGACCATCCGCCTGGCATCATCCGGCATGTAAACCAGTCTGCATTTAAAGCCAAGCATGCTGCTGAACCAAATATCTGCCTCATCACTTACAAATTCGGCGTAGCAGGTATCGTCCCAAACAACAACGTGCGTTCGGGCCTTACGGCCCTTCGAAGGAGAAGCAGTGAAAGGCAGTATTAAAAACTCTCCGTTTATTTTATTGGTAACCTTCAAACCGTTAGTTTCCAGGGACACAAGTAATTGGGTCATTTGCGGAGCCTCCCGCTGAGAAATGAAGAGGTTGTTTTCATCCACGAGCATCCAACGCCTGTCGTATTCAAAACCAGTTGGCGTAACAAGTACGCTGTTAACCTTAATACCAGGTAGTGATTTAATGGGGTAGATGTATAATTCGCTTATTTGCAGCATGCACAAATTTATAAAAGACAAAATTATTTTCCTTCCGAAAATAATTTTTATTTACGAACTTTACACATCCCCCGACTAATCAAATAAAAAATTAAACCATGCGAAGATCACTTATTCTGTTAGCCGGACTGTTGCTTTTTGTAATTGCCGCAAAAGCACAGGACCAGGAAAATTTAAAACAAACCCCTGTAAAACGAGGGTTAAAAAATGTTGTTTTCGACAATGCGCTTAAGGAAATTGTAGCATCAAGCCGGCATTATTTCAAGAGTTTGCAAAACGATAGCGGCATGCGCAGTATTATTGACACTGTTTACACTACGAGTTTTAAATTTAAGGAAAAAAACACAGCAACATTAACCTGTGCAAAACAGTATGTTACATTAGGCATACAATTTAATTTGAGCGGGGTTGGTTTTAATAATTTTTTAAAAAATCTGAACGCCTCGCTGCCCGCGAATTATGTATATACCGAGGAGTACGATGCATTGTCTAAGCAGGATTACTATTCCTTTTTTCCTAAAGACGGGACAAAAACTGTCCCGGCAGGTTATCCCGGCAAGATAACCGTTTCAACAGATACAACCGATGTTGTTATGCTGGGTTTTATGCTTGATAGAAAATAGGAACGGGTGTGCTTTTGTTGATAAAGGGTCGTAAATTTCGTATTTTTTTATAAGAATATTTTTTCGGGATTGATATCAACCCAGTATGCGGACCATGCCCCCCCGCAAATGTATTTTCAGGATATTTCAGGTTGAAAAAATCGCTCTTTTTGTTGGTGTTTTGTATATTTGATTGATATAAAGTCACTTACCTAATATTTAGATTGAACTTTTCTGACGGGCTAAACACATTTAGGTTGGCAAAACAAAAGAATTCTGATAGGTGAAAAGTGTTTTGGCTGGCAGAATTGCTATTCGAGCAGCTTTGAATTTGGATACTGATGCCGGGCCAGGTACACCAAAGTAATGCGCCATTAATAGCGTTATGCGGCTATCGCTTGGTATGATCGTCTTTGGGATCTTTAGTCAATACAGTTTACCGATATTCTGGGGTCCCGGTGATACCAACCCGAATAAAACAACTTAACCAACCCAGTCCAACTTAATCAACTTAAAACAATTTTCCTATATTAGCTATCCAATTATTAAACTTTCTAAATTATGTCATCAGTCGATTTCAATTATAAAGTCAATGCCAATCATACCTACGATGCAATTGTCATCGGCTCGGGTATCAGTGGCGGATGGGCTGCTAAAGAACTTTGTGAAGGCGGTCTGAAAACCCTTGTATTGGAACGCGGGAAAAATGTAGTGCATTTAAAAGATTATCCAACCGCCACCAAAAACCCCTGGGAGTTTGAACACCATGGCTACAATACTTTAAAAATTGAAGAGGAAAATCCTGTAGTGAGCAAATGCTATGCTTTCGACGAAAGCACCCACCATTTCTTTGTAAAGGACAAACAACATCCTTACATCCAGGAAAAACCGTTCGACTGGATCCGCGGGTACCAGGTGGGTGGTAAATCGCTGCTTTGGGCAAGGCAAACCCAGCGCTGGAGCAAGTATGATTTTGAAGGACCGGCACGCGACAACTACGCAGTTGACTGGCCCATCCGTTATGACGACCTGGCGCCGTGGTACAGCCACGTTGAGACTTTTGCGGGTATATCCGGCAACCACGATGGCCTTGAAACACTGCCCGACGGTGAGTTTTTACCACCATGGGAAATGAATGCAGTTGAAAAAACCATCAAAGAACGCATCATGACCAATTATAAAGACCGTAATGTGATTATTGGCCGCTGCGCACATCTTACCCAACCAAAAGAGATCCATTTAGAGCAGGGCAGGGGCCAGTGTCAGGCTCGTAATTTATGCCAGCGCGGCTGTCCGTTCGGGGGGTATTTCAGTTCCAACTCCTCTACACTGCCAACCGCAAATAAAACGGGTAACCTAACCATCATACCCAATTCAGTTGTCCATTCAATTATTTATGACGATAAAAAAGGAAAAGCAACCGGCGTTAAAGTGATTGATGCAGAAACAAAACAAGTGACTGAGTATTATGCCCGGATCATTTTTGTTAATGCTGCGGCATTAAATACCAATTTGATCCTCCTCAATTCAAAATCGGCACGCTTTCCAAACGGGCTTGGTAATGATAACGGCCTGCTGGGCAAGTTTATCGCCTTTCAGAATTACAGGGGCTATATTAATGCCACCTTTGATGGCCCTGAAGATAAATACTATTACGGAAGAAGACCCACTGCGGTAATGATGCCTAATTTTCGCAATGTGCACCAACAGGAAACTGATTTTAAACGTGGTTATATGGTTTTTTATACCGCGACGCGCGCTGGCTGGGGACACGAGACCGACGGTCCACAAATAGGGGCTGCGTATAAGGATGCCGTATCAGAACCCGGAGGTTGGGATATATATATGATGATGCAGGGAGAGACCATCCCGAAGGAAACCAACCACGTTTTTTTAAGTAAAGACCAAAAGGATGACTGGGGCGTGCCACTTCTTACCGTGTCTGTTGATTACGACGAGAACGACGAAAAACTAAAAGACGACTTTTTAAAACAAGGCGTAGAGATGCTTGAAAAAGCTGGCTGTAAAAACATCAGCCCTGGCGATAATCACTGGAATCCCGGACTTGATATCCATGAAGTCGGCGGTGTAAGAATGGGCAAAGATCCAAAAACATCGTTATTGAACCAATGGAACCAGTTCCATAACTGCCCCAATGTGTTTGTAACCGATGGCGCATGCATGACTTCAACCGGCGTGCAGAATCCGTCGCTAACTTTTATGGCGTTAACCGCAAGAGCAGCCGCCCATGCGATTGACGAGTTTAAGAAGGGAAATTTATAGCGCCGGGAGTGAGGAGGAAAATTTAATTGCAATTATCCCTGTAACAATTAAGTACACATTAAAATCCTATATTTAAACGCAGAATTACCCATTTAATAATTCACTAAATCAATAACTCACTAATTCACTAATTAATCATGTTAGTAACAACAAGCACTCATTTGGAAGGATACAAGATCACCCAGCATTTGGGGATCATAAGAGGAATAACCGTTCGCTCAAGAGGCATCGGCGGCAGCTTTGTTGGCGGCCTTCAAACTGTTTTTGGCGGACGTAATAGCATTTATACCGAGCTTTGCGAAACAGCCCGCGAAGAAGCTTACGATCTAATGATGCAACATGCACAGCAGCATGGCGCCAACGCCGTAATCAATATGCGGTATGATGCAAATGAAGTGATTCAGGGCGTAACCGAAGTTTTGGCCTACGGTACCGCTGTGGTGGTGGAGAAGATTTAAGGAGAGTCCAAAAGTCCGGAAACCTGCCTGCCGACAGGCAGGGTCGGTAAAGTCCGAAAGACTTATTTAGGTAAATTCTCGTAATGTCCATTAATAAAACTTGCTGCGGCGTCTTTGCGCCACCGCTAAAGCTAAGGCGGCACGCGGCCGGACTTTCCGACTAAAAAACTAATCGCAGCGTCTTCCGGACTTCCGGACTTTCCGACTTTCTGACTAATTCATCATCTCAAAATCAAAATACGATTTCGATGGTTAGTATTATATACAAATTATGAATTTTGTATATAAACATATACCATGTCAACTCTTATAGGAATAACCGAAGAAAACAGGAAAGCTGTGGCTTTTGAACTGTCGAAATTACTTGCCGACGAATTTACCTTATACACCAAAACCCGAAACGCGCACTGGAATATAGAGGGAAAGGATTTCCATGCAATGCACTTGTTTTTTGAAAGCCAGTACGAACAACTGGACGACATTATGGACGGCGTTGCCGAACGCATCCGCACTATAGGCCATTTCGCACCGGCAACTTTAAAGAGCTTTTTGCAGCTGACCCACCTTACCGAAAAAACGCAGGATAAAAACGACAGCCTGTCTTTTATCAAAGAGTTGCTGGAAGATCATCAAAGCATTATTGAGTTTATAAGGGGTAATATTGAACCTTTTGCTTCAAAATATCACGACTCTGGCACCAGCGATTACATTACCGGACTTATGGAAGACCACGAAAAAATGGCCTGGATGCTGAGGGCGCACCTTAGTTAATAAAAGGTTGTAAAGGTTGTAAGGGTTGGAAAGGTAAAAATTCATAACTATTCATCACCCC
>NZ_CAIWNH010000053.1 GCF_903913935.1 uncultured Mucilaginibacter sp. | reverse complement strand
TAAATACATCGAGTACCAGATGAAAAAGGCGATGTACCTGGTGGATCAGTCCGGAGCCGAGCAATACGATAATTTGAAGGAAAACGGCTATTTCAACTCCATTTTATCTTCCAGTTCTGTATTAACGTTGCAAACAGATTCCATTGCTTTGGACGTGCCGAAAAGGTATTTCCGCTACTATGGCAAGCTGAAAATTGACCGCCGAAGTTCAACCGTTGTGCGTTCGTTGATTACGGAAGGCTATTTAAAGGATATTCCCCGCAGCGATAATAACCCGCATGGCGTGCTCATCATTAACTGGAAAACACTTGAAAATAAAGACCTCGAAGATGTTCAAAAAAATACATTCTAACCGCGATCCAAGGGATTCGGTACTGAGCGAATTGAAAAAGGAGTTCGCGGTTTATTTTGGCAAAGCCGGGAACTGTGGCAGGTCGTTGGTCAACCTTTATCCAAAATTCATTTTCGGAACAATGATTATTCTATTGCTGGTTTCGACCGGGCTTTCGTTCACCCTTTTCCGAAAGCATGAACCATCGCCTGCAAAGGTTCCGCAGCACACTATGAAGCCAGTAGATGATGGATTCAATGCAATATGGCAAGCCGGTTCCGCTTTGAAGGAAACGATCCGGCTTAAACGGGAGGTGGATAGCATAACCGCAAAAAAAATCCTAACAAAATTAGACAGTACGGCGCTCGTCAACGACCTGGACAGGCTCCGGCTAATCAATCAACCCTTTAATAAACCAAAAAAATGAGTATAAATTTCAAGCAACCCAAGTATATTTTACCCCTGATTATGCTGCCGTTTTTTCTATTGTTCTTTTTTGTTTACCATAGTGGTTTTGCAAAAAAGAAATCAGTAGTTAAGCAGCAGGCCGGGATAAACGGAACAGTTGGCCAGGTTTCAACTGACATTAAAAAGGAACAGCTCTCAAACAAACTCGATGCTTACCGCAATACCTACAAAGAAGGCGATGGCATAACGGCAGTAAATGCGTTGCCCGGCGAAAAATCAAGTGACCCCTCCTATAATAATTCTTATTCGGACAAGGAAAAGAAAATGCTGGATTCCATTAACCAGGCCATGAAACAGAAATATGGGCTGAGGGAAAATCGGCAACAACAGAACGTTTCCTATAATGCCGGAACTTCACACCAGTCCCAAAATGATAAGGCTATGGCGGAGGCATTAAAGGGGCTGTCCAACCGGCAAACGCACAGCCAAAACAATAGCCCGCCACCGAAGGACAAGGATCCGATGGAAATGTTTAAGCAGCAGATGGCTTACATGGATAGCATCAATAAAGCCAATGATCCCGCCTATAAAGCTGAAAAGCAAAAAAAAGAAGCTAATGCAAAAGCTGAAGCTTTACATGCAAAAGAAATAACCCTCGAAGTGCATAAAGCGGATGGCGCAACCGCTGATTTTAATACCATCATCCCGGAGAAAAAGGACGACTTCATTAAAGTGGTAATTGATGAGAATATGACCGGGTATGCCGGGTCAAGAATAAGGTTGAAATTACTGGATGATATAACCGTTGGGAAAAACCTGGTTTTAAAAGGAACTTACCTCTATGCTTTGATTAGCGGCTTTTCAGGCCAACGGGTTACGTTGTCTGTGAAGTCTATCCTGTATGACGGTAAATTATTGCCGGTTAAGCTGGAAATCTTTGACCTGGATGGCTTGCCCGGTTTATATGTGCCGGAATCCGCTTTCAGGGATTTTACAAAAGACCTTGGTACGAATACGGTACAGGGTGTCACTATTAATGGCAGCGGTGCCGGTTCTGCAACCAGCCAGTTCATGATGAGTACCGTGGATAAAGTCTTTGAATCCACTTCATCCGCCATCGCGAATATCATCCGCAAAAATAAAGCAAAGATCAAATACAATTCCTACCTCTATTTAATTGACACTGAAGCGTTGCAAAACGCGCAAAAAACTTACTAATTATGAAAAAACTAATTTATTTATTTACCATCTTATTGATGGTGAACCTGCATAGCTATGCACAGAATACCCCTTTTGCTAACGGCGTGAAGAAAGCCGATTTACCGATAGTTTACCTGCCGGAAAATGTTTCAATACATTTCATTTCACCCGAACCTATACAATACGTAGATATATCTGCTAAAAATATTTTGGGTGATCTGCCCTTGAAAAATGTATTGCGTATTAAGCTAAAAGATTCTGTTACCGCTGCGGATGCCGTGGTAACTATTGCCGGGGAAAACTTTATCGCGCAATACCATATCCTATTGGCCGGGCCTATTACCGGGCGGGATGTATTGACCGATATTGAAATAAACCCGGCGGATTGCCATCCGCTTGATATTGCAGGTATCGGGCTTTCGCAACCACAATTAAAAGGCATTGCCTATAACCTCTTTTGCAAGAGACCGGATAAAATAAAGGAACATGCTAAAGCATTCGGCATAAAGGCATCCCTGAACCATATTTATTCATTAGGGGATTATATTTTCCTTGACCTGGGCTATGTAAATAAAACAAACCTCAAATATGATATAGCCGATTTTCGTTTTAAAGTTGACGATAAAAAAGTAACCCAAGCCACCAATGTACAGTCGGTGGACATAAAACCTGAATTTATTCTTTTTGACACGCCATCCTTTAAAAAGTATTACCGGAATATTTTAGTTTTTAGGAAAATGACGTTCCCCGGCGATAAAGTTTTACATATCGAATTAAGCGAAAAACAACTGTCCGGGCGCGTCATTACCCTAACTGCTTCTTATCAGGATGTGCTTGATGCAGACATAATACCATTGCAATGAACGCCGTAAAATTATTGGAACCTGAAGACCGGGTAAGGTATGATTACCTGCGCCTGGTCTTTGAGGAAGAATTTGAGGAAACTTATTTACAATTTCTCATTAGCAATATCCTGTGCTATGAATTGCTGAACCTGCTGCCACTGTGCGCAAGCCTGTTTGATGAATTCGGCTTTCCTGAACATGAGGACAGCCGCCTGCTGGGCTATGCCATCATTGGTACAATAGCCGAATACCTGGAAGGAGAAAAATAAGATGGCTTTTAATAGTTCGCGCAAGTTGGCCGGTAACACCGATGCCCTTCGCATCGCTTTGGAACCACATCGCACCTATTCCCCTGATGAACTGGAAACCCTGCGCAATTATGCAGGCTTCGGCGGGATTAAAGCGGTGCTGTTTCCCGTGGCAGAGCGTGAGCAATGGGTAAAGCTGAACGCTTCTGAAGCCGATCTTCGCCTTTATCCGCAGGTCATGCAATTGCATGAATTTTTGAAGGAAAAACTTTCAGCCCTGGAATATAGTGCGGCAATAGACGCATTGAAAAAAAGCATCTTAACTGCTTTTTATACCCCTGAATTAGTGCCGCAGGCGCTCTTTGCAGCACTGAATGAACAAGGTATTTTCCCGGAAAGACTGTATGAACCAAGTGCAGGGGCAGGTGTTTTTATTACCGAAGCGGTAAAATCCTTTCCCGGATTAAAACAAATAAATGCCGTTGAAAAGGATATCCTGACCGGGAAGGTGCTTTCTGCCCTTTGCAGCAGCTTATCTGTCCCTGCACAGGTGAATATCAAAGGATTAGAAGAAACTGCTGCTACCGAAAAAGGATTAGCGGATATTGTTGTTAGCAATATACCATTCGGCAATTTTTCAGTTTTTGATCCTGCATACCAGGGTAGTGGAATTACCACTAAAATCCATAATTACTTTTTTGCAAAAGGTCTTGACAAACTGGCGGACGGGGGTTTAATGGCTTACCTGACAACAGATGCCTTTTTGAACAGCCCATCTAATGAACTGGCAAGAAAACATGTATTTACTTCAGCCGATTTCATCAGCCTTTCGGTTTTACCCGATAACCTGATGAAAAATAATGCCAACACGGAAGCTCCCAGTCACTTATTGATCGTACAAAAAAATGACCATAAGGATACGTTTTCCGAAGCAGAGCAATTACTCCTCGAAACTAAGGAACTGGAAAACGATCATGGCAAGTATTCCCTCAATTCCTATGTGGAAAGACACCCGGAACTGCTATTGGGTGATGAGATCGGCGCAGGCAAAAACCAGTATGGAAAAGCATCCCAAATGGTTTGGCAAAAGGGGGATTTAGCATTAATCAGGATGCCGTTGCAAAGCCAGATCGCCGAAGGCTTGTCTTTGCATTTTGACCGTAACCGGTGGGATGCTTTACAGCAACATCAAAATAACAATGCTGTAAAAAAGGAAACGGCTGATCAAAAGGCCACGCCTAATGTAAGGCTGTTTACTTTCCTGGCGGTTCCGGAATCTAAGAAAGCAGATATAATGCATCCAAAAAAAGGGGCTGCAACAGGTCAAATGGGTCTTTTTGATGCTTCTCCTTTAGAAAATAATAACCAGGCACAAGCCTATTTGAACGATTTGGATAGTGCGGCAGTTGAAGCATCCACAGGGCGTTTGATCAGTACCATCAGGACAACAGCCCGGCCAGACCATGACAGCATCGTACTGCTAACCGCAAGGGCGAAAACGAATAACCGTTATTTATATAAGCTGTTCAGCAATGTTGGCGAACTCCGTTTTTCCAATAAATGGGTAGATGGAAATACACTTGGTTACGAACTACGGGCGCTGTCCGCAAAGCTAAAATACTTCGGGCATGATTACCGCTATGAGGGAGACCGCAGCCTGGAACCGGCATTTGCTTTACTGGCCGACAGGCCTGCGCCCTTTACAGTTATTAAGCCATTTTATACCAAAGATACCTTAGTAGTACATCAGGACAATGCGGGCCTGATAGGGTCACCGGATAACGGGCAGGCGGATTTTAAAGCATTTGATAGTCAAAAGGACAAGGATTTTTACCGCCTGTATGTTTCTTTGAGGGATAGTTATGTGGAATTATCGGCGATGGAAACGGAAAGCTTACAGGAACAGCCATTTCTGCGGATACAGCTAAACAAGGCTTACGAAAATTTCATCAATAAATATGGGGAGCTAAATAAAACTTATAACCGTGCGCGGATGCTGAACGATCCGGCATTTGGTTTTTTGGTTTTATCCTCATTGGAACGAAAGGAAAATGAAACCTGGATAAAAGCGGATATTTTTCGTACGCCGGTTTTTCCAAAACAAGAAAGCCTGCAAACCGACGATCCGGCAGAGGCATTGGCCAGGTGCCTGAACGACAAAGGCTACGTAGACCTTTCCTATATCAGCCGTGCAACGGGGCTGGATGAATACGACATTATCCGAAAACTGGATAGGCAAATTTTAGTGAACCCCGCTACAAAGGCTTGGGAAACAACCGATGCCTACCTTTCCGGCAACGTAGTCAGCAAACTGCAAGTCGCGGAAGTCATTGCAATTGAGGAACCTGATGATTTGCAGTTGACGCGTAGCCTGGCGGCAATCCGGCGGGTACAGCCGGAAAAAATACCTTTTGAACTGCTGGACTTTAATTTGGGTGAGCGGTGGATACCGATGGAGCAATACAGGCGGTTTGCTACGGAGTTATTTGGCATTGATACCCATATCGAATACTTTTCATCTGCCGATGCCTTTAAGGTAAACTATCGTTTTGGTAATCCGACCACCGACGAGGAATTCGCGGTAATGCCCAAATCAGGTATAAAAATGAAGGGGCATAGCCTTATGGAGCATGCGCTGGAAAATACAAGCCCCTATTTTTCTTATACCGTAGGCTCAGGGGATAATATGGTTCGCCTGCCTGATAATGATGCGATACAATTGGCGCATCAAAAGGTCGAATCTATCCGAAGCCGTTTTGTGGATTGGCTGAAAGAAAGGCCTGCAGGTGAAAAGCAAACTTTGGAAAATTTGTATAATGCTACCTTCAATTGTTATGTATTACGGCAATACGATGGCAGTCATCTCCGTTTCCCCGGCCTGGACTTAAAGGCTTTGGGTATTGACGGCCTGTATGCTTCGCAGAAAGATGCCGCATGGCGGATCATGCAGAACCGGGGTGCCTTAGTTGACCATGAGGTGGGATTGGGCAAGACTTTAACAATGATCGTCGCGGCGCAGGAAATGAAGCGTTTGGGAATTGTACATAAACCGATGATCCTTGCACTAAAGGCCAATGTCGGGCAGATCACGGAAACTTACCGTAAAGCTTATCCAAAGGCTAAGATACTGGCACCGGGTGAAAATGATT
>NZ_CAIWNH010000052.1 GCF_903913935.1 uncultured Mucilaginibacter sp. | reverse complement strand
CAGATCCGAATAAAAGCCAAGGAGCCTGAACTGGTCGTTTTTGTTATAGGTCCAGCTGTTAACCGCCTGGATATAGTGCCGCTGCATATAACTGTGCTGCCGGTAGCCCCCATAGCTCTCATAAGCCTGGTTTAAATTCAGCTGGGAATTACCCGATTTATTTTGCAATGCGGTGTTCTCATGCAAAAGGCCATATGATCCGCCATTCAATCCTGCCGAAAGATAATTGCCATCCGCATGATGATTAACCGGGCTCAGCAAAACTACCCCGCCTGAGTTGGCGCCAAACAGGCTTCCGTCCGGGCCTTTTAACACCTCCATGCTATGGATGCTGTTAAAATCAATGGCGTTAAGGTAGGTATTGCCACCGGCATCAGTAAGGGGGATATCGTCATAGTAGATCTTTACATCGCGCACCCCGAATGGCGAACGCAATAAACTGCCCCTGATGGATAAACGGTAACTGCCTGGCGAACGTTCTTCGGCCCGAACCCCTGGCTGGCTATTCAGCACCGAAATAAATGAATTATCAGGCTGTACATTTAACTGTTGTTGGCTGATCAAACTTACCGAAGCAGGAACAGTTAATACTGGCTGCTCAGACAGGTAGGCCTTTATGGTTACCGCCTTCAAATTCCTCGAAGTATCGTTTTTTGCAGTATCCTTTTTGGTTTGGCCGGCAACGCTGGTAGCGACAACAAAAATTAAAAATAAGGAAGTGTATATTTTTACCATAGATTAATATGAAGGGAGCAAAAATAACTTTTTAATCATATAAAAGTAATTGAAAGAAAGCATTTTAATTGTAACCGAACTGATACGTTTTATTCAAAAAAATGAGTCTTAACACAGGTTAAAAGTGCTATTTTTGAAATATTACTATATGAGGTAGTTACTCCCTGATGCGACCAATTACTTTTAGGATACTTTTAATTATAATTTCGGTATTGCTTTCCTTTCATACTTATGGCCAAACTTGCACCGGCAGTTTAGGTGATCCGGTAATTAACGAGACTTTTGGAGCAGGATCAAATCCGGGCCCGGCGCTATCGGGCCAGCAAACCAACATGACTTATTTAAATGCTGGCTGCCCCAATGATGGATCTTATACCATTGCAAACAGCTCTGGGAATTGCTTTGGAAATGCATGGCATTTATTAACCCAGGACCATACGGGAAATCCAAATGGCTACATGATGATCATTAACGCATCTGTTGCTCCGAGTATTTTTTTTACCCAGCAAACTAATGTGGGCGAGCTATGCCCCAATACCACCTATGAATTTGCAGCATATATTGCCAACATATGCCTTCCTTCAACATGCGGGGGCAAGTCGATACCACCCAATATTACCTTTACTATTGAAACAACCGACGGAACGCTTTTAAGTCCGCCGTACAATACAGGTGATATTCAAACAAGCAGTACGGTTCAATGGGTCAGGTACCATACGTTTTTTACTACCCCCGCTAATGGTACCCAGGCCGTTGTTGTTAAAATGAGTAACAATGCACCGGGTGGCTGCGGTAATGATTTTGCGCTGGATGACATTACTTTTCGAGCCTGTGGGCCGGTAATTGAGGCAGGTTTCGGTTCAAACCTGGGGCCGGCTACTGAAACACTGTGCCAGGGAGCCTCGGCCGATTACACTTTGAATACTTCAGTTGTTGGTAATAATACCAGTTTTTTTCAATGGCAAATAAATACAAACGGCGCAGGCTGGACAGATATGCCGGGGAATACCGCGGATGTGCTACATATTTTATTCAATAATGCAATACCGGGTATTTATCAATACAGGGTGGGTATCGCCAATGGTTCAGACATTACATCCGAACATTGCCGGGTGTATTGTTCCCCTTTAACGGTTACCGTAAACCCCTATCCTGTTGTTCCGCCAATAGCTAACCAAACCGTGTGCGAAACGTATCCGGTCACTTTAACGGCATCAGGCGGGGCATCCTATACCTGGACGGGGCCAGGTATCCAGCCAACGTCGCAAAACCCGCTGGTTATCAATAGTGCAACCCCTGCAAATACGGGAACATATACGGTGGTTGCTATGTCAGACAAAGGATGCAGTGCGCCGCCAGTGCAAACATACGTAAATGTAATACCCAAAATAGTGCCTGGTGTTAGCCCTGATGTAACCATTTGCGCCGGTGAAACCACCCAGCTTTCCTCATCGGGCGGCAAATATTATAAATGGGCGCCTTCTACAGGACTTGATCATCCGGATTCGCCAAATCCGGTAGCATCACCCCTGCAAACAACCACCTATACGGTTCATATAAGTAATGATGGTTGTGCCGACAGCTCCAAAACGGTAACCGTAACCGTGAATCAAAACCCGGTGGCAAATGCCGGGAGTAACAAAGCGATATTTGAGGGGCAGTCGGTTAAATTAGTTGGTGTTATAAAAGGAGATAATATTACCGGCTTTTTCTGGTCGCCGTCAACGTTTCTTGATGACCCCAAATCATTAACTCCCGTTGCTACCCCAACAGATGATATTACCTATACATTAAACCTCACGTCCTTGTCCTGCGGTACCTCAAGCAGTAATGTCTTTATCAGGGTGTATAAAAAAATAACTATCCCCAATGCCTTTTCGCCCAATAACGATGGCACAAATGATTACTGGAATATTGATGCGCTGGTAACTTATCCGGATTGTTCGCTTGTTGTTTATAACCGCTACGGCCAGCAGGTTTACCAAAGCACGGGCTATTCCAAACCATGGGATGGTACCTATAACGGTTCGTTGTTACCTCCCGGCACCTACTATTACATCCTCGACCTGAAAAATAATACCCCCAAAATCTCCGGATGGGTGGTTGTCGTGCGGTAAAGTCTAGTTTCGCCGGAACAAATTCAAACAAATTGATACAATATGCCGCCGCATGATAAATCAACCGGTTAATTAATTATTTTTGAATTCCAGCTGTTCATAGCTTTAAAACCAATGCGGCCAATTTTGTGAAACTATTTTTACTGTTTATATTCATCGCATTTACATTACGGGTAAATGCCCAAAGTGAAACCTGTACCGGCAGTTTAGGCGACCCGGTTATTAACCAGGATTTTGGCTCAGGGTTAAACCCCGGCAACCAATTGCCGTCCGGTATTACGGACATGACTTTTACCGTAAATAACTGCCCGCCGGATGGCTCCTACACCATTGCAAGCAGCCTTACCAGCGCCAACAATACGCATCCATACACCTGGTATAATGTACCGCATGACCATACCTGGTATACCAATGGCAACAAGTCCGACGGATACATGATGATCGTTAACGCATCTTACGCACCCAGTATCTTTTTTACGCAAACAGCCAACGGGCTTTGCCCTAATACCAAATATTTTTTCTCGGCCTATATCCTTAATTTAATGATCCCGGGCCCTATTACGGCCAGTTATAACCATCCTGATATCACCTTTTCCATTGAAACTACTGACGGGGTGGTGCAGAAAACCATCAATACCGGGCCCATTCCTGCCAGCGGTCAAAATGTTGGCTCAACAAACTGGGTCCAGTACGGCGCATTTGTTACTACGCCTGCTAATGCTACTTCTCTGGTGGTTAGGATGGTGAATAATGCACCCGGCGGCAACGGGAACGATTTTGTGCTGGATGATATTACTTTTCGTGCCTGCGGCCCGATCATCCTTTCAGGCATCGGCGCGGTAACGGGCGGCAGCACTACGGCCATTTGCCAGGGCACCAAAATAAAGTATGATTTGCAAGCTTCGGTTATAGGTGACAATAGCCCGGTTTACCAGTGGCAAACAAGTTATAATAACGGGAACTGGAGCGATGTAACCGGTAGCATTTCGGATGCCCTGACAGTAAATTTTACCGGCGCCGAGCTGCCTGGCACCTACCAATACCGGATGGGCGTAGCAAACGGCTCACTGATAACCGACGCCGGTTGCAGGGTATATTCAACACCGGTATCCGTTACGATAAACCCGATGCCGGTTGTCCAGCCAATACCCGATCAAACGGTGTGCGAGACTTACCCGCTCACACTGACGGCATCAGGGGGTGCCTCTTATACCTGGACCGGCCCCAATATGCAGCCAACTTCGCAAAATCCGCTGGTGATCAACAATATCACCCCCGCAAATGCCGGTACCTATACGGTAGTGGCCATGTCAGACAAAGGTTGTCCCGCACCGCCCGTACATACCAACGTTACCGTAATACCCAAAATAGTGCCTTTAATAAGTCCGGATGTAAGCATTTGCGCCGGAGAGACCACGCAGCTATCCTCATCGGGCGGCAAGTATTATAAATGGAAACCCTCAGCAGGGCTGGACCATGACGATACACCTAATCCTGTGGCATCTCCGCTGCAAACAACTAACTATACGGTGCATATCAGCAACGGCGGCTGCGCCGATAGCACCAAAACAGTAACGGTAAGTGTAAACCAGAACCCGGTGGCAAACGCAGGCAATGATATTGTGCTCTTTGAAGGGCAATCGGCTAAATTAAACGGGGAAGTAAAAGGTGATAACATCACTAGCTTTACCTGGAGCCCGGCTACCTTTTTAAGTGACCCTAATTCACTGAACCCAGTAGCATCTCCGACAGACAATATTACCTATACGCTTACCGCTGTATCCTTAACATGCGGCAGTTCAACCAGCAAGGTTTTTGTACGGGTGTACAAAAAGATTGAAATACCCAACACTTTCTCGCCCAACAATGACGGTATAAATGATTATTGGAACATCGGCGGCCTGGTAACCTATCCGCAAAGCGCCCTCCAGGTTTACAACCGTTACGGGCAGCTGGTATACCAAAGTACCGGCTATGCAAAACCCTGGGATGGTTCAGTCAATAGCACACCGCTGCCGGCAGGCACGTACTATTACATCATCGACCTGAAAAACAACACCCAAAAGCTTTCCGGCTGGGTATTGATAGTGAGGTAAAAGCACCTCAAACCTTTAGTACTAAAAGGGCATCTATTTGCCAAAAAAATAACTGACACCAACCTGTTTGAGTACATTGTTTAAACCGAAATACCCGCCTTTTGTAGCCGCTGTTGATGTATAATAATTGAAATATATTTCCCAGTTCCTTTGTATCCTGAATCCGGCTTTAAAAAGAAAAGCATTATTAAGGGTATTAAAGTAAAAGGGCTCCTGCGGAAAGCCAGGATCGGGCGATGATGTATTTTGACTTTGAAAATAAGGCTTACTGAAGTTAAAATAGGTTAGCGCAAAACCTACTCCAAGATAAAATTTAAAGTTTGGCGCATTGTAAAAATTATACAGAGCCTGCGGCGTTAAAAAAACGCCCAGCTGGTTATAGGATGCTTTCGCGTCGACATAAGGGCTAACCCTTAGTTTATACAGGGCATTAAATTGCGAAGGGTTAACAGAAAGATCAACCCTAAACTCGGCCCTTCCATTTGCATCGGGGACAAAATCCAACCCAAAGGCCACCGCCGGTTGATACGAATTGTATGGAATGCCACCGGCAATAGAGTAGGAAGACTGTGGCGACGACGTGGTATTTGACATGCTTAGGGCGGCGCTCATATAAAACGCCACCTTTCCATGATCGGTATATTTTTTTTCAAAATCATATTTTGATACCTGGTTTATCCGGCTTACAATAGTCAGCAAGTCACCTTTTTCATAATTTGCCGTTTGCAAACGGGCAGTTGTTTTATCGTCCAGCGTGTTGTATTTGTTTGCCAGTGCAAATAATTGTTTCTGGTAGGTGTTTTCATTCACCGTTCTGCCGCCGGGGTTAGCCATATCATAATAGATACGGTATACCAGTTCGGCGGGTGTAAAATCTGGCGTTTCACCGATGTAAAAGCGCGTTTTTAGTCCGTCAGTATAGGAATAAAGCGCTATGTTTTTGCCTTGCTGCAATACCCTTAAAAAAACTGTTGCAACTTTAACGCTGGTGTCACGCCCTTCGCCCAGGTGCAGCGTATTGGTAATATCGGTAGTTATGGAGCACGTGTACTTTTTATAGGCTGCCAGCCCTGTTATACTAAAAAAATTAATGTCATTTAAAGTGTAGGTTTTTCGCTCTTTGTCACCGGGTGATGTTTTAAACGAGATTTCTTCAGGGTTCGAGTCCCAGTCCTGGTAATCAATAAATCCGTGCAGCGTATCGCCTTTTGCGACAACAACAAAGCCTGGTTTATAATTGCTTTGTGCGGCCGAAAAAAATGGCAATAAAATAAAAATCAATACCAAGTTGTTTAGGTGTTTCATTTTGGGGGAGTATAAGGTGGTATGTGTAAATTTGTGATAAAATATAAAGGTGAGCTGCGCAGGCTAACGACTATTATGTACGGCAAGGTCATGAACGAACCAGATAATAACTGCTATTCCACCGGCAATGGCAATTGCCTTTAAAAAGCCGCTTGGTTTACGGGGATTATTTTTGGATTGATCGGCTGCCGAAATACTATTAATTAAACCGGCGGTATTTTGCAGGGCAGCCTCTTTATAATCGGTTGCCTGTATTTGCTTTTTTAAAGCCGGATTCATTACACCGGCTTTAACAGCCTGGTTATAGAGTTGCGATTTAAAAATATTTTCGTACGATGTTCTGTCCCAGCCGTTTTCCTCAATACTGTTGTAATAAATCCTGTACACCAGTTCAGCCGGCTTTTCCGCATAGTTTCCGGCAACAAAAAACCGGGTCTTCAGGTTGTCGGCATACGAAAACAACAACAGGTTTTTACCTTCCTGCAATACCTTTAAAAATATCTTATCCATACGGTAGCTCGAATCGCGCCCTATAGCAAGGCGGGTAATATCGGTGATATCCGTTGAAACAGGCCCGGCATAGGCTACGAATTTGGCCAAATGGCCCACCGCAGCGCTGAAAAACCTGATACTATCTGGCGTTAGCGCCACTGCAGTTCCTGCTGTGCTGGTTTTAAAGAATATTTTATCCGGGTTATTGTCCCACTCCGTATACTGGATATATCCGCGAACGGTATCTCCTTTTAAATTGACAATCACGCCTGGCTGGTAATTACCCTGCGCGTGCAAAAAACAGGGGATAGTTAAAAAGATCAATGACAGGTTTAATAAAAGGCGCATTAATTTAGGTGGTTATGGTGTAAAGGTAATTTTTTATTACGGTTCAAATTATCAAGACTAAAAATAAATTGATATTTCAACTCAAAAACTATTTTAATACTGCTACTTTTAGCCATGCATCATGAACAACATTTAAAAAGCTCAGACACTATCCGCGATATTGTAATCGGCATGTCCGACGGGTTAACTGTCCCTTTTGCACTGGCAGCAGGGCTGAGCGGCGCCGTAAATTCATCAGGAATTGTTATCACCGCAGGTATTGCCGAAATTGTAGCCGGGTCTATCGCAATGGGCCTGGGTGGCTTTTTAGCGGGCCGCACCGAAGCCGATCATTATCATTCGGAATTAAAGCGCGAATATGATGAAGTGGAGCGCGTCCCTGAACAGGAAAAAGCGGAGGTTAAAGAAGTATTTGCTGATTTTGGATTGTCGCCGGCGTTACAGGACCAGATTGCCGATGAAATGGCAAAAGATAAAGACAAATGGGTTGATTTTATGATGCGCTATGAACTAGGTTTGGAAAAACCCGAAGCAAACCGGGCATCGCAAAGTGCCATAACCATAGGTATATCCTATATCGTAGGGGGCATAATCCCGCTGTCACCCTACTTTTTTGTGAGCGAATCGCAAAAAGCGTTATACTATTCGTGCGCCATCACTATGGTATGTTTGTTTGTTTTTGGCTATTTTAAGAGCAAAGTAACCGGACAACCGGTATTGGCCGGGGCTTTAAAAGTTTTAATTATAGGCGCAATAGCCGCCGCCGCCGCTTTTATAATGGCAAAATTGATAAACGGGAAGTAGGGATTGGAGATTAGAGGTTAGTTAATTAGAGATTAGTTTGTGACAGCGGCTAGACATTGGCTATTAGAGATGAGCATGCGTTAATGGCTGGTTAATTAGATAGGGCAAAAAAGAAATCAAGCTAACACGCAATTAATCGGTGAAATCAATCTACAATCGGTGTAATCCCAAAAATCAAATCGGTGTAATCTAATAGGCAATAAATTTATCCATCTGCTCGTCGGTAAACTGAAGGGTGTCTGTTTTAAACAGGTTATAATTTTCATCAAATTCCTGTTTGATGGCGGAGATGTGAATTTTTAAGGGCATCACATGGATATTTAAATAGTGGCACACCCCTGTAAAATGATCGATGCCCCTGATATTACCGTACTTACCTGAAGAAAGGCCTGTTAACGCGGCTTTTTTATCGTAAAAACTTTGCGGGAAGTCGCAGGCATCAATAAATGTTTTTAAAACCCCGGGGAAGCTTCCGTTGTATTCGGGGATGACAAATAAAAACTTTTGGGTATTGGTAACTATTTCCTGGATGGCGGCAAATGCTGCACTTCGTTTTCCGTACAGATCGGTTTCGATAATATTGGCGGGCAGTTGATCCATTGATAAAATCCCGGCCTCCACGCCCTTTTCGCGAAGTCTTTTTTGATAATATTTAGCCAGTTTAAGTGTTGAACTCCCGGGACGGTTAGTGGCGGATATAATAGTAACCATTTGTTAATTAGTGAATTAGATAATTATTTTAATTAGTGAATTGGTGATTTAGCGAATTAGTGAATTAAAACCAGTCGCGCTAATTAACAACGAACAAATTAAAGCAATAAGTTGCTAATTCATTACTTCTTTACAAATCACTAAATCACAAATTCAGTAATTCGCCAATTATTTCCCCAATCACTAATTCACTAAATCACCAATTCACTAATTATTACCTAATTCAATAATTGATTTTGTTTGTAAATAAGCAAAACCTGTGGATTTCTGAATTATTTAAATCCGTATCTTTATCGCGGATAAAATACGATACCGAGGAAGAACCACTCATTCGAATTTTCGTTCACCAGGGAACCTTTTTATAAAAATTGTTTAAATATAAAATGAGTAAAATTATTGCTTTAGCCAACCAAAAAGGGGGTGTTGGAAAAACTACTTCGTCGATAAACCTGGCTGCAAGTTTGGCCGTGTTAGAATATAAAACGCTATTGGTTGATGCTGATCCACAGGCCAATTCAACCTCAGGTATTGGCTTCGATCCGCGCAATATAAAGGATAGTATTTACGAGTGTATCATCAATAATATTGATCCGCGTGATGCTATTCAAAAAACGGAAACACCTAATCTTGACCTGTTGCCCGCTCATATTGATTTAGTTGGTGCCGAGATAGAAATGATCAACCTGGTAGACCGTGAATATAAAATGAAAGCCGTATTGGACGTTGTTAAGGACAATTACGATTTCATTATTATTGATTGTTCGCCATCACTGGGTTTGATCACCATCAACGCATTAACTGCTGCCGATTCGGTTATTATTCCCGTACAGTGCGAGTATTTTGCATTGGAGGGATTAGGCAAATTGCTTAATACCATCAAGATCGTTCAGTCCCGCCTGAATACTAACCTGCAAATTGAAGGCATCCTGCTTACCATGTATGATGTGAGGCTCCGGCTGTCAAACCAGGTGGTTGAAGAGGTACGTACCCATTTTGAAGATATGGTATTTGATACCATTATACAGCGGAACACCCGCTTAAGCGAGGCGCCAAGTTTTGGCATATCTGTAATTATGCACGATGCAACCAGCAAAGGCGCCATCAATTACTTAAACCTTGCCCGCGAAATTATCCGTAAAAACGGATTGGTAAAAGCTGAACCCGAAGTTAACATAGAAACAGTGTAAATAATGAGTACAGAGAAAAGAAACGCTTTGGGAAGAGGGTTAAGCGCGCTGCTGAATGATTCTGAAAATGTACAACAAAATAAAAGTCATGTTTCAAACGCACATGAGGTAAATAACCCGGGGTCGGTAAATGAGATAAAATTAGCTGAAATTGAAACCAACCCTTTTCAGCCACGTACTGATTTTGATCAACAGGCTTTGGCCGAACTGGCCGACTCGATAAAACTGCAGGGCCTGATACAACCCATTACCGTTAGACGCATGAGTGCGCACAGTTATCAGCTCATATCAGGCGAGCGCCGGTTCAGGGCATCAAAACTTGCCGGTTTAACCCAGGTTCCTGCTTATATCCGCACGGCCAACGACCAGCAAATGCTGGAAATGGCGCTGATTGAAAATATTCAGCGGGAGAACCTGAATGCGATAGAGGTAGCGCTCAGCTTTCAGCGGATGATTGAGGAATGTAACCTTAAGCAGGAGGAATTGGGTGATCGCGTAAGCAAAAACAGGTCGACCGTAACCAATTACCTGCGCTTGTTAAGATTGCCTCCCGCCGTACAGGCGTCGGTACGCGACGGTCAGATCAGCATGGGCCATGCAAAAGCCTTGTTAACGCTTGAAGACCCTACCCAACAAATATTTTACCACCAGCATATTATTAAGCAGGGCTTGTCCGTTCGTAGTACAGAAGATCTGGTGCGGAATGCGCAACGGTCGCCTGTTAAAAAGGAAGATAAAAAGCCCGAGCCTGTTTCCTTCCAGGTCCAAAAGATACAGGACGACCTGGCATCGAAGTTTAGCACACGTGTTAAGCTAAAGGTGAGCAGCCAGGGAAAAGGGACCATTGAGATCCCCTTTTTATCGCAGGAAGACCTTGGCCGTATCCTCGAAATTATGGATTGGTAATATGCCTATCGCATTTAGCGAATGGTTTTTTAATGTAAAACATGCTTAAACATTTGTCAGTTTTTTGTTTTTTAGTGTTGTTCTCTTTTAGCGCAATCGCCCAAAAACCAGATACCATATCAAAATCCGCCAAAACCGGCAGTAGGGATACCTTAATTTCAACCCGGAAAGACACGATAGCCGAAAAGGAGCATGTCCCTAAAATAAAAAAAGAAAAAGATTTTCACCCGGATAGCACCCATAGCCCGCACCTTGCAGTAATGCATTCCCTGATGTTACCGGGATGGGGGCAGGTGTATAATCACCAATGGTGGAAAGTACCGCTTGTTTATGCCGGATTGGGCCTGTTGGTGGATGCGATCGTTTTTAATAACACCAACTATAACGAATTTTTAGCCTTATCAAAATACAGGGAATTCGGCACCACACCACAGCCGGCTGATAAATATTATGGGCAGGCCATTTTATATTCGCAGGTATCCAGCCAGGCGCTGTACGATGCAACGGATGGCTACCGCCGTAACCGCGACCTTTGTATTTTAGGTTTTGTAGGAGCATGGGCGATTAATGCAATTGATGCCTATATCGATGCCAAATTTATTCACAGCTTTACAGTAGACAATAACCTGTCAATGCAGGTAAGGCCGACCGTTATTAACCAAACCATGTTCGCCCAAAATTTATCAGGTTCAAATATTCCGGGTTTAAAAGTTACCTTTACATTTTAATAAAGTCATTACAAGGAATTTGAATTCCTTTGCCGGCCATAAAGTATTTATTGAGAATGAAGATAGCATTATTAGGGTACGGAAAAATGGGCAAGATCATTGAAAAAATTGCCACCGACCGTAAACACGAGATCGTATTAAAAATCGATTACAATAACCTGGACGAACTAACTACCGAAAACCTGGCAAAAGCGGATGTCGCCATAGAGTTCAGCACTCCCGGAACCGTTCTTGGCAATATCAAACAGTGTTTTAATGCCGGTGTTCCTGTTGTGGTAGGTACAACAGGCTGGTACAATCAAATGCCACAGGTAAAACAAATATGCGAAGACGGCGACCATACACTGCTGTATGCTTCCAATTTCAGCATCGGGGTAAATGTATTTTTCCATGTAAATAAGGTGTTGGCAAAACTGATGAACAATTATCCTTATTACGATGTACAGGTGGAAGAAATACACCATGTGCAAAAACTGGATTCGCCCAGCGGAACAGGGATCACTATTGCTGAAGGTATAATTGAAAACCTGGACCGTAAAAAAGAATGGGTAAACGTACTTACCACTGATGGCGAAGAAACTGCAGACGATAATATTGCCGCTGATCAGTTGCTGATAGAGTCTTTCAGGATCGATAGCGTACCGGGCACCCATACCGTGCTTTATGATTCGGAAGTTGACACGATTGAATTTAAGCACACGGCGCATAACCGCAACGGCTTTGCATTAGGCGCGGTAATGGCTGCAGAATGGATAAGTGATAAAAAAGGCTTTCATTCAATAGAAGACATGTTTAATTTTTAGAATCAAGAGCCGGGAATCAAGAACAAAGACAAAAAAGAAACGGATATTATATATAAAACCTATAAATTCCTGCCTTGATTCTTGACTCCAGGTTCTCAACTCTTAATTCTCATAAATAATCCCCAATATTGTAAAATGAACTGGAAATTCTGGAACAAGAAAAATACGCCAAAAAACACAAATAAGAAGAAGAAAAGCGCTACCCGCGAGTGGGTTGACGCGATAGTTTTTGCAGTAATAGCAGCTACGCTGATCCGTACTTTTTTTATTGAGGCCTATGTTATCCCTACCCCTTCAATGGAAAGGTCGCTTTTGGTTGGCGATTTTTTATTTGTAAGCAAAGTTAATTATGGCGCACGCACGCCCATGACACCAATCGCGTTCCCATTTGCTCATCACACGCTGCCATTAACCGGCACCAAAGCATACTGGGATGGATGGGAACTTTCCTATCACCGACTGCCAGGCTTTAGCAGTGTAAAACCGGGCGACGTGGTGGTATTTAATTACCCCGCCGACACCATCAACAACCGGCCCGTGGATAAACGCGAAAACTATATTAAACGCTGCCAGGGCATTTCAGGCGATACCGTTAGTGTTGTTGACGGACAAGTTTATGTAAACCGCAAGGCTGCTCCAAACCCGCCGGGAGAACAGATGGAATATACTTTTCGGACTGTCGGAGAAGATTTGAACCCACAGATTGAGAACGACCTAAATATTACGTTATATGAAGGGCATTCGGCCAAAGCAATGACCCAGGCGTCAGCTAATATTTTGAAAAGTTACTCCAATGTGAAAGACTTTGCGCCGATTATCTCGCAAAAGGGGATTTCGGACCCTCAAAATCCTGTTTTTCCCAAAAGTAGCACCAGCATCATCGATGTAAAACTCACCCAAAATCTACCCGATTATCACTGGAGCGTAGATAACTACGGACCCATCATCATACCCAAAAAAGGATGGACAGTAAAACTGGACAGCTTGACTTTCCCGATCTATGAGCGTGCTATTAAGGTTTATGAAAACAATAAACTGGAAGTTAAAGGGACCGATATTTACATCAACGGTGTAAAAACCGATAGCTATACCTTTAAAATGAACTACTACTGGATGATGGGCGACAACCGCCACGATTCAGAAGATTCACGTTACTGGGGCTTCGTTCCGGAGGACCATATTGTTGGCAAGGCATTGTTTGTGTGGATGAGCTGGGATGAGAATGCTTCGTTCTTTCATAAAATCCGCTGGAGCAGGTTGTTTATGGGGATTCATTGATTTCGGAATTTCGATTTCGGATTTATTGGGGGTGATTGAATGAGTTGATTGCGAAATTCGGAATGTTGATTGCGGAATTATTTACGATCAGGTTAATTAAGGCAATCAAAAAAAATACAGGAGGCTCCGATGGAGCCTTTTTTAATTTTTAAAATTAACTATAAACGGGCGGCTCAACATGGAGCCGCTAACACCTTTCCAATCCCTATCGTTCAAATTCTTTTTACGCCGTAGGAGTACCCTGTTTATAGAAATCAATTAAATATCATTTGGTTCCATAAGAACCCCCTTTGACGAATTTGATTGATACCAAAAAGATTGAATGCGCTAAAAATATTCCATTATCTTTAAACATTTACAAACCCAATCAACTAACAAAATGGAACTTGGCAGCTACATCGGCGTACTCCTATTTGCCTCCCCAATTTTTCTGCTTGCTCTTGCCGGGTATTGGAAATTATTTCAAAAAGCTGGTCGTAAAGGGTGGGAAGCGCTGATCCCTTTTTATTCAGACTACGTGATGCTAAAGATAAGCGGGCGGCCTGCATGGTGGATGATCTGGCTGTTTCTGCCATTGGCCAGCACGATTGTCGGCGCAGGTATCCTGGTTGATTTTATCAAATCCTACGGAAAGTTTACTGCAAAGGACCGCGCAAAAGCGATTATCCTTGGTTTTATTTATTTGCCCAAATGGGGTTTCGAAAATAAAACGGCCTACCTTGGCCCCTCAGCATCGCCAGGCTTCAGGAACGAGTACCCTAAAAGCAGGGCCGTATCTTCTGTTATCGCCTGGGGGCAAGCAATATTTTTCGCCGTTTTCACCGCGTTGATCATTCGTACTTTTTTTATCGAGGCCTATGTGATCCCAACGCCTTCGATGGAAAGAACACTTTTGGTGGGCGATAATATTTTTGTCAGCAAGTTAAACTATGGGGCAAGGGTCCCGATGACCCCTCTCAGCTTTCCTTTTGCCAATCATACCCTGCCAAATACCAATCTAAAATCTTATTGGGATGGCTGGGAATTGCCTTATTTCCGCCTGCCTGGCTTTAGCAGTATTAAACGCGGCGAAGTAATTGTTTTTAATTATCCGCAGGATACGATGGATAACCGCCCGATAGACAAAAAAGAATTTTATATCAAACGTTGTGCGGGAATTGAGGGGGATACGGTTAGCCAGGTTGATGAGCAGGTATTTATAAATGGTAAATTACTGCCTGCAGCGCCAGGTGAGCAGCAAGAATACCAATACGAAACTGCCACCGGCGTTGATGTTAACCCGCAATTGTTAACCCAACTGAATATCACTCAATTACACGGAGAAGGTTCATTGCCCTTAACGATGACCAAAGAATCGGCTGACAGGTTAAAGCGAGACACCCACGTTAAATTTTTAAATCCTATTTTTTTTCTAAAAGGTGTTTCTGATACAGCAAGTCCTGTTTTTCCGCACATGTTCCCGATGCATGTGTTGCTGACCAAAACGATCCCCGATTACCATTGGAACGTGGACAATTTTGGACCCATCATCATCCCGAAAAAAGGCTGGACCGTAAAACTGGACAGTATGACCTTCCCGCTTTATGAGCGGGCGATTGAAGTTTACGAGCACAACAAGCTGGAAGTTAAGGGGGCCGATATTTTCATCAACGGCAAAAAGACAAATTCCTACACCTTTAAAATGGACTATTACTGGGTTTTAGGCGATAATCGCCATGACTCTGAAGATTCACGTTACTGGGGTTTTGTACCGGAGGACCATATCTCCGGCAAAGCCGTATTTATCTGGATGAGCTGGGATAGCGATGCGCCTTTGCTCAAAAAAATAAGATGGGAGAGGATACTCGGGGGGATCAAGTGATTTGTTTGAAAAAAAAGCAATGTCGAATAATGAATTTTGAATATCGAACACCGAAGTTTCTTATTTCATTATTCGATATTCAGCATTCAGTGTTCGATATTAATCCTTTGCAGATTTAAATTCCCCCTTTAGGGGGTTAGGGGGCTGTCGAACTTTACAGCTAAACCAATTAGATCATTCCATACGGCGTCCACGATCGGGATGCCATTTTTTGTTCTGTCAGCCTCCGCCTCCAGTTCCGGTTCACCGGGAATGATCACATTTTGATTTGGGTCGACAGTTGAGGCCGATTTAAACCGGGAGATCCAGTTATCCATATTCGCTTTAAATTCATCTATCGGGCGGAAACCATCTACCCGCATAGCACCTACAAAATGGCCAATACCCAAGCCCACCGGATCGTTTGGTGGTTCAAGGAAAGACACAAAGGGCGGCACCCATGGCCCGTAATTGGCGCCGGACAATACTGCGGAAAGAATATCGACGGTAGCACTTAAGCCAAAGCCTTTATGACTGCCGTGTTCGCGGTCGCTGCCGAGGGGCAATAAGGAACCGCCGCTTTTTAAGGCATACGGATCGGTCGTAAAATTGCCATCGGCATCCTGGATCCATCCTTCCGGGACCTGCTTGCCTGATCGCTGGGCGATCTCCAGCTTGCCATTAGCCGCAGCAGAGGTCGCCATATCTACCACTACCGGGGGATAATTTCCTGCCGGGAAAGCGTAACAAATGGGGTTGGTGCCTAATAAACGTTCGTTTGAAAAAGTTGGTGCTACCAATGGGCTGGCGTTGGTCATTGCGAAGCCGATCATCTCTTTTTCAACGGCCATTAGTGAATGATACCCTGCTATACCAAAATGATTGGAATTACGAACCGATACCCAACCCGAGCCATATTTTTCGGCTTTTTCAATAGCGAGGCGCATCGCGAATGGCGCAACCACTAATCCCAGCCCGGCATCGCCGTCAACCGTGGCCGTAGTAGGTGTTTGGTGTACGATGGTGATATTGGGCCGGGTATTGATGCGTTTCTTCTCCCACAGCCGCACATAGCCCACCAGGCGGGCAACGCCGTGCGAATCGATACCGCGCAGGTCGGCTTTTATCAATACATCAGCACAAAGTGCAGCATGTTCATCGCTGCAGCCCATGGCAAGAAAAATATTTTGGGTAAATGAACGCAGTGCAGATTCAGAGATAAGCATATGCCCCAAACTTACGAAGTTTCTAAAACTTCGTAAGTTTTATCGGAGAAGTTTTATCCCTGGATTTAATTATCTAACCGTTTTAACAATTCAAGCCCAAAATCCCACTCCCCATAACCTGATGACACGTTGATATGCCCGGCTGAACCAACATTTATAAATTCACTTCCCCAGCTATCCGCAAATTGTTTCGCACTTTCAGTAGTCACATAAAAATCATTGTTACTTGCAACAACAATTGACGGGAAAGGCAATTTAAAAAGCGGTACCGGCGAAAAGCCGCTGGCTTCGGGCGGGAAAGTTTCTGCTTCGGAGTCGGCCGGCGCGACCAATAAAGCACCTTTTATTTTTACATTGAATTTTTTCGCCCAGTAGGCAATGGTTACGCAGGCAAGGCTATGGCCAACCAGTATTATATCAGCCGTATCGTGCGCTTTTACGGCATCGTTGATACCTTCGATCCAATCACTGCAAGCAGGCGTATCCCAATCATTTTGTTCAACACGGGTAAAGTTGTACCGTTTTTCCCAAATGGATTGCCAGTGCTGCGGCCCTGAACCGCCCAGGCCGGGGATGGTGAGGATGGTGGAGTTGAAGTGCATAAATATTAATAATAACGTGTTAGCGATTGAAAATCTGATACTAAAAGTATCAACTAATTGAAAATATGAGCGTTATAATAACTCCCCCCTCGAGAGGGGAATCGCACGGGCCCGGCTTTAAAACCCACCTTCTTCTATATTTTTAATTGCTAAATACGTTAATAATAGTGTTTTTATTCCGTCAGCACCGTAAACTTAAAATCCAGCGGCTCAAAATTGCGAATGAGTTCATCTATAAAGGTTTGCCCCCATTTCACATAAAACAGGCCAAAGTTTTCATTGCGTTCCTGCAGGCTGGCGTGAGGGAAAAGATCGGCTTTGATCTGTTCTACTTGTTGCAGCCGGGTATGGTAATTTATTTTTTCAGCTTTTACGAGTTTCTTTTCCAGGCTATCCATAGCGTGTTTCAGCCGGGCCTGTACCGCAGCCGTGGAATTTGCAAGGGTAGGATCGATCTTGTGTGCGCGGAGTTTAATTTTCTCAAAAATGCAGGATAACTCGCGCCATTCTTCGGTTAAATTTAAAGTATGTTCGCTGTGTTTTTTTACCCAATTGTTTTTGATAAGATCCGAGGTTTTAAACAATTCTGCCGGCGCAAGATCCATGCGGGCTATTTTCGCGGCTGTTTCCTTTGCAATTACGAGGCCCGAGTTACGTAATATCAATATAGGGAAATCAACTTTATAATGCTCAAAATTCGATTTTAGCTCCAGCCAGTAAACCACTTCGGCCCCGCCGCCAACATAAGCGATATTAGGTAAAATACATTCCTGGTATAAAGGGCGCATCACCACGTTAGGGCTAAACCTTTCGGGGAATTCGCTGATCTCCTGTTTTAATTCCGCTTCTGTAAAACTGATCTCAGTGTTCAATACGTTGTACCGTTCGTTTTCAAAAACCAGCCTTTCGCGCAAGCCTTCCTGCAAATAAAAAAAGTTGATCTCGCGGGGGTTTACCTGTACATGCACACCCAAATGGTGCAGCTTTTCATTGGTGGTACTGATATATTTGAAGCTGTTTTGTTCGATAATATCCTGCTCCATGATAGGCGCAAACTGTTGCTTGAAACGGTGATCATCGGCGTCGATAATTACCAGGCCGTATTGGCCAAACAGGGCATTTACCAAATAGCGGGTGGCATCGGCCAGTTTATCAAAACCCGCATAGGCATGTTCCACTATATCCGCCAGTTCATTGGCGTGATGATCGATCCCTAACGCGCCTTTATATTGGTTAAGCGCCTGCCGCATGGTATCAGGGTTAATGCGGCCGGTTGCACCGGAGGCCTCGTACCACCAATGTACCTTTTTACCGCCGATATGGGTATAATTGATCTCCGCAAAATCATGGTCTTCGGAAGCCATCCAGTACACCGGCACAAAGTTCTTATCCGGGAAATTTTCTTTCAGCTGTCGCGATAATTTGATGGCCGTGACAATTTTATAGATGAAATATAATGGACCTGCAAAAATATTGAGCTGGTGCCCTGTAGTGATAGTGAAGGTATCTGCCGATTTCAGCAGGGAAATATTATCCAGCACCTCAACAGGGTATTTATCCTGGTGCTGGTATTGTCCCAAAAGGATATCATGCAATAACTGACGGTCGGCAACAACTGTTTTGTTTTTCAGCAGCGCTGCAAAGCCTGTCAAATCGGGCCGGTAACTATAAAATGAACGTAATTCCGGAAGGTCTTCCAGGTAATCAATAACCGTTTGCGAAAAATAACCGGTGTCTTTATAGTTTATACAGCTTGAGTCCATTTTTTGATTTCGGAGTTCGGATGTTCGAATTCGGATTAAATCCATCTTTATTCGAAAACACATCCATGCAAAGCCCGAATTTAGATTTTTAAAATGCTAAAACAGAAACCAGGCAGCTAAAAATGGTTTATTTTACAATATGTCCATAAAGGTCGAAGTCCTCGGCGGTGTCGATCTTTACGTTTACAAAGCTGCCGATGGTAGCATAATCAACTTTAGCGTCAATCAAAACCTCGTTATCTACCTCAGGCGAATCATACTCCGTACGGCCCACAAAATAGTTGCCATCCTTTTTATCCACCAAAACTTTATAGGTATTGCCTATTTTCTCCTGGTTTTTATCGAATGAAATACCCTGCTGGATTTCCATAATGGCATCAGCACGCTGCTGTTTCACTTCATCCGGTACGTCATCAACCAATGCATAAGCATGCGTTTTTTCTTCGTGCGAATAAGTAAAGCAACCCAGTCGGTCAAATTGGGTTTCTTCCACCCATTGCTGCATTTCCTCAAAATCTTGCTCTGTTTCGCCGGGATAGCCGGTGATCAGCGTAGTGCGCATAGCAATGCCGGGCACTTTATCGCGGATCTCGTTTACCAGGTCGATGGTTTTTTGTTTGGTGATGCCGCGGCGCATGGATTTCAGCATTGTATCGCTGATGTGTTGTAATGGCATATCCATGTATTTACAGATATTCTCCCGCTCGTTCATCACATCTAAAATCTCCATCGGGAAACCAGATGGGTAAGCATATTGCAGCCTGATCCACTCGATACCATTTACATCCGATAGTTTGCGCAGCAATTCATCCAGGTTGCGTTTACCATACAGGTCGAGGCCGTAATAGGTAAGGTCCTGGGCTATTAATATCAGCTCTTTGGTGCCGTTCTTTGCCAGATTTTGGGCATCCTTCACCAATTGGTCAATCGGCTGGCTCAAATGCTTACCGCGCATCAGCGGGATGGCGCAAAATGAACAGGGACGATTGCAGCCTTCGGCTATTTTAAAGTAGGCAAAATGTTTGGGTGTAGTTAAAAGGCGTTCGCCTATCAGCTCATGCTTATAATCGGCGCCAACAGAAGTTAACAGGTTTTGCAGGTCGTTGGTACCAAACCAGCCATCAATATTGGTGATCTCGGCTTCCAGTTCGGGCTTATAGCGTTCGGACAGGCAGCCGGTAACAATTACTTTCCCTACTTTGCCCTGGTCTTTTAACTCGCTGTATTGTAATATGGTGTCGATAGATTCCTGTTTGGCGTTATCAATAAACCCGCAGGTATTGATCACAATGATATCATCACTGCCGGCTTTATCCGATTCGTGCACCACATCAAAATGGTTGCCCTTCAACTGGCCCATCAGGATCTCGGAGTCGTATATATTTTTTGAGCAGCCTAAAGTAACCACGTTGATACGGGGCTTACTTTTTATTACTGGTTCGATGATTGTTTTAGTCCTCATAATTCTAATTTGTCATTGCGAGGAGGAACGACGAAGCAACCTCGTCGCCATCCACAACCGTCAACTGTCAGCGACGAGGTTGCCACGCTTCGCTCGCAATGACAGAAGTTTGTTATTGTTTAAAAAGCGAATCCACAAATGCCTGCCTGTCAAATAACTGCAGATCATTCATACCCTCACCTACCCCGATATATTTTACAGGAATTTTAAACTGATCAGAGATCCCTATCACTACACCACCTTTTGCCGTACCGTCAAGTTTGGTTAAAGCCAGCGCATTTACGGCAGTAGCTTCGGTAAATTGTTTGCATTGTTCAATAGCGTTTTGGCCGGTTGATGCATCCAACACCAGCAAGATTTCATGCGGGGCACCAGGGACAACCTTTTGCATCACATTTTTGATCTTGGTGAGCTCGTTCATCAGGCCCACTTTATTGTGTAAACGACCGGCAGTATCTATGATCGCCACATCATCGCCATTTGCTACCGCCGAGCGCAAGGTATCATAAGCGACAGAGGCCGGATCGGAACCCATATCCTGCGCCACCACCTTTACGCCAACACGTTCGCCCCAAAGCTGGATCTGTGAAACAGCTGCCGCGCGGAACGTATCTGCAGCGCCCAGTACAACCTTATTGCCGGCCTGCTTTAATTTATGCGCCAGCTTGCCAATGGTAGTAGTTTTACCCACGCCATTTACGCCGACCACCATAATTACATAAGGCTTATGGCTACCGTATTCAAAGCTCTGGAAATCGTTGCTGTTATTTTCGGCCAGTAACTGCTGAATTTCATCCTTCAGCAATTTGTTCAGCTCACCGGTGCTTACATATTTATCGCGCAATACGCGGGCCTGGATACGCTCAATAATCTTGAGGGTGGTTTTAACGCCTACATCCGAAGTTACCAGCACTTCTTCCAGTTCGTCCAGTACCTCGTCGTCTACGGTAGATTTACCGGCGATAACTTTAGTGATCTTTGAAAAAAAGTTATCCTTGGTTTTTTCCAAACCGGTATCCAGCGCCTCCTGTTCCTGCGGCGTGCTTTCCTTTTTTTTGAAAAAATCGAATAATCCCATGTTTTTAATGTGCAGATATGCGGATGTGCAAATGTGCAGATTTTAAATGGGCAGATTAATGGATGTATCGTTTTTATTCATTTGCACATCCGCACATTTGCATATCTGCACATAAAAAAAGCCTTCTCGTAAAACAAGATGGCTTTTATATTTTGATCAAATTTACCGGATTATAATTTCCCGGCAATCGCGTCTTTCACAAAATCGTTTGCAACGATCTGCTCTTTGAACGAGTAAGCACCTGTACGTGGTGATTTCACCATGGTGATTACTTTTGAATAATCTTTGCCTTTACCTGCTACTTTCAGTGTTGCAACTACTTTCTTTGCCATGTCTTTTTAATTATTGAATGACTGATTTAGTGAATGAGTGATTGTAATGTTAACTTAATCAACCTATCCAACTTGATCAACCAAATTATTTTATTTCCTTATGAACTGTTACTTTACGCAAAACCGGGTTGAATTTTTTCATTTCAAGCCTTTCGGTTGTGTTTTTCTTGTTCTTGGTGGTAATATAGCGGGACATACCAGGCATGCCGCTTGTTTTATGCTCGGTGCATTCTAAAATTACCTGAACCCTGTTGCCTTTCTTAGCCATCTTTTTATTTATTGAGTTAGTGAATTAGTGTTTGGTGATTTTTTTGAACTTATTCAACCCAATCAACCATTCAACTTAATCAACTACTATATATAACCTTTTTTTACAAATTTATTG
>NZ_CAIWNH010000051.1 GCF_903913935.1 uncultured Mucilaginibacter sp. | reverse complement strand
ATTTATATGCAAAACATATTAACGATAGCACTGTTTACTCCTTTAAAAAAAATCATTTTAACAAATAGGTATTGAAAAGTATGGTTAAAAAAGTACCAGAAGGCGGCTATCAGGATATTTTTAACTACAGCCCGGCAACCATACTTGTAATGGACGTAGATGCGCCATTCTATACCATTCTTGATGTTAATGAGGCTTATCTTAATGCCACAAACAGTACCCGCGAAGAATTGGTTGGTAAATCAGTGTTTGGGGCATTCCCTGCAAATCCTACCGATGAGGTATCCCAAAACATAGAACGAACCATTTTTTCGTTTGAGCAAGCCATCCAAACCAAAAAATCGCATACCATGTACAATTACAGGTATGATATTCCGGTACGGGGAACAGCTCAATTTGAAGAGCGTTGGTGGACAACCACCAATACCCCAATACTTGATGAGCGGGGAGAAGTTGTTTACTTTATACACTCCCCTGCAAATGTAACCGAACTGATTAAGTTAGGAGAAAGAGAGAAGGCGGGGGTTGAAGCGCTTAAAAACCAACGCAAACAGTTGTATTCAACGTTTATGCAGGCACCGGTCGGGATAGCAATTTTTAAAGGGCCAGACTATGTTGTTGAACTGATAAACCCACCGCTAGGCGAGCTTTATGGGCAAACGCCGGACGGTATGATGGGGAAGCCTGTTTTTGAGGTGCTTACCCATGCAAAAGGCTTGGGATTTGAAGAATTACTTGATGATGTTCGCCTTACCGGGAAACCATTCAGAGGGCATGGCCTGTCAGCCCCAATATACCGTAACGGAAAATTAGAAACTGTTTATCTTGATTTTGTTTATGAGCCATTCAGGGAAGATGACGGCGCTATAAGTGGCGTAATAGCTATTGCAACAGAAGTTACTGAACAGGTTTATGCCAGACAACAGTTAGAAGAAGCTGAGGAACGCGCAAGGCTGGCAGTTGATGCGGTTGGACTGGGGACATTTGACCTGAGCCTGTTAACAGGCGAAATGATCACATCCAAACAATTTGCCAATATTTTTGGCTATGATGAACCTGTCTCAAGACATGGATATGTAAAAGTATTTCATCCTGCGGATTTAGAATCGAGAAAAAAAGCACACGAGGCCGCGCTGAAAACAGGTAGGCTGCTTTATGAAGCGCGGGTACTATGGCCCGATAAAAGTACCCATTGGGTTAGGGTTGAGGGTAAAGTGTACTATGACACCGGCGGGAAAGCGATTCGCATTTTAGGTACACTATTGGACATAACCGGGCAAAAAAAGGCGAAGGAAGCATTGGCGGAAAGTGAACAATTGTTAAGAAGCATTACATCAGCAGCCCCAACTACTTTATGGATGACTGATGAGTATGGTTTGATTACTTACGTGAATCAAACATGGGTTGACTGGACGGGTATGCCAATTGAAGCACATATCGGTACAAAGTGGACCGGACATATTATTGAAGAAGATAAGGAAAATGCAACTGAGAAGTTCGAAAACGCACTTTTAAACAGGAGTATGTATGAAGTAGAATTTCGCATTAACCATATTGACGGAACCACGCACTGGTGCGTAGCTAATGGCAGGCCACAGTACCGGAGGGATGGGCGCTTTTCGGGTTATATAGGCGCTTGTGTTGATATCACCGAGCAAAAATACATGCAACAGCAAAAGGATGATTTTATAGGCATTGCAAGCCATGAATTAAAGACGCCCGTAACAAGTCTGAAAGCCTATACTCAGGTACTGGAAAGGATGCTGCAAAAAAAAGGGGACATCAGGGAGGCGGAAATGATAGGCAGAATGGACGGGCAACTTAACCGCTTAACCAGTCTTATAGGCGATTTACTGGATGTAACTAAATTTAACAGTGGCAAACTCCAGTTTAATAACCAGGAATATGATTTTAACACGATCCTGGATGAATTGCTGGAAGATCTGCAGCGTACCACAACCAAACATACTATTGTTAAAAAACTGGTGCCGGCAGGCCTCATTCACGGCGATAAAGAACGTATTGGTCAGGTGATTACAAACCTTGTAACCAATGCCATTAAATATTCGCCTCATTCAGATAAGATAATTGTATACACTAATATCGATAGTGATGAGATAACACTTTGTGTACAAGATTTTGGAATAGGAATTGCTAAGAAAAACCTTAATATGGTTTTTGAACAGTTTTACCGTGTGAGCGGCGAAATGCAACACACTTTTCCAGGTTTAGGCCTGGGTTTAAACATTTCTTCGGAAATAATAAAACGGGAAGGCGGAAGAATATGGGTTACCAGCGAGGAAGGGAAAGGATCAACTTTTTGTTTCGCATTGCCAATAGCAAACAGGAATAAATAGAATTATGAGCTTTAACCCAATTAGATGAAAAATATTTGCCGATGAAAAATGACAAAGACTAAAAGAATAATGATAGCTGATGACGACCCCGGCATATTGGACGCAGTCGGTCTTATACTGGAATTTGAAGGCTATGAAGTGCATAGTACACTTAACGGCTCGGCAATATTAAGTATGGCTTCTGAATTTCCGGACCTTTTGTTGTTGGATATATGGATGTCCGGCGCGGATGGGAGAGATATTTGCAAAAAGCTTAAACAGGATCCGGCAACTTGTAAAATACCTGTCGTGTTGATCTCTGCCAGTAAGGATATTGAGCGTTCAGCATTAGATGCGGGTGCAGATGATTTTTTGGAAAAGCCATTTGAAATGGATGTTTTATTGCAGAAAATTGAGAATCAATTAAAAAAGACGGGATAATCATATTGTCGATAGCTCTGTCTTATAATAAAGACGCCATTTCACCCCAAATAAACATTTTGTGGTGACCTTTTTCTGAGCTGTGTGATACACCGTATTATTTTCAATAACGTTTTTTAACGTTTAATTGCGATGGGGGATAATGAGATCATACTTGAAACCGAGAGGTTAATATTTCGCCAAAACAGAATAGAAGACCTTGACGATTTTTGTGATATGGAGGCTGATCCGGAGGTACGCAGGTTTGTTGGCGGCAAGCCGCGCTCGCGGGAAGAAGCAGAGAAACGGTTTTTACCGTCGTTGAAGCCGGCAACCAATGGCTTACATATGTGGGCCACTGTTTTGAAGCCGGGTAATAAGTATATCGGCCGCTGTGGTATTTATCCCCATTTTGATGCAGAGAGCAACTCTATCCCCAGTGAGGCTTCCTTTGGTGTTTACATTGCTAAAGCTTATTGGGGCATGGGTTTGGCGACCGAAGCCGGGGGGGTATTTGTAAAATACGGATTTGAACACCTGAATCTTGATCGCATTGTAACTATGATTCAGCTGGGGAATGATGCTTCTGTAAAAGTGGTCGAAAAAATTGGGTTTGAGTTGATCATGACTGAAAAAGGAGAATGGAGAGATTTTTATCATTATGCGATAGACCGGCATCGATTTTATGGCTTCCTTAATACAGTCAAATAGATAAAAGTCAGTTAATTGCGCCAGCATAGCCATGAAACTTTTTTGTTGAAATACCGTTTTAGATAATGAAAGAGTTAACTATTAAACCAATTTTTATGAGAAGAGGTACATTTACTTTAACCGTGGTAATTCTGTTTTTGCTCGCCGCCTGCAACAAAACAACAACGGTAACACCTGCACCGATTATTGACAGCGGGACAATAAAACAAAGCCTGGCGACTACCTGTAATGCAACACTTGCTGATGTGGATACCATGCAGATCTTCCCGGCAAACAACTCGTGGAACCGGGATATATCAACTGCGGTAATTCAATCAAACAGTGCACAAATCATCGCGCGGATAAGTACCTCCAAATTGAAAGCTGACTTTGGCAGCGGTTTATGGCTTGGTGCGCCCATAGGCATTCCTTTTGATGTGGTTTGCGGCAGTCAGCCAAAAGTAGCCGTAACTTTCCGGGCTAATGCATATGATGGCAATTATGGCAGCGAAAGCGACAAGGGCCCTTACCCTATACCTTTAAACGCGCCCATTGAAGGTAACGGCCAGGGCGATTCGCACGTGATAGTAATTGATAAGGGAAACAATGAGTTATATGAATTATACAATGCCAGTATTAGTAACGGCCAATGGCAGGCTTCCAGCGGGGCCATCTGGAGTTTAAAATCAAATAAATTACGCCCCCTGGGCTGGACTTCTGCCGACGCAGCAGGCCTGCCGATATTTCCCGGCCTGGTTCGTTATGATGAGGTATTAAAAGGGGTAATTAAGCATGCTATCCGTTTTACATTATCCTCTGCAAATGTAAGGCCCACCTATGTATACCCGGCCCGCCATAAGGTAAACAGTACCGGCGGCGTAAATTCACTGCCATTTGGCGCTAAAATGAGGTTAAAGGCAAGTTTTAACATCAGCGGCTATCCGCCGCATGTCAGGGTGATCCTTACAGCCATGAAAAAGTACGGCATTATACTGGCAGATATCGGCACCAATATGTATTTCAGTGGTGTGCCCGACAGCAGGTGGAACAACGATGAACTGCAAAAAATCGGCACGGTTACTGCCGCTGATTTTGAGGTGGTTAAGTATAATTAACACAAACTTCACGAATTATTGTACATTGTGCTAATCGGGGAGGCGGTTAGTCAGAACGAACGCATTGCGCAGCTACAGGAAATCTTTAGGGTTTGTATCACTGTCATCACCAAAGCGTAACTGGCGAAAGAATACGGTATTTTGGATAAGGATTACGAGGTAGTTATCCTGGCTGATCTGCCGGTCAACTAATCGACACTAATCTCCCAGATCATTATTTTTTTATCGTCCCCTGCTGAAATAAGCTGGTTGTCGTTCCATACGATCTTATTGATGGATAACTGGTGACTTTCAAATCCTTTTTCCCGGCTGATCGTTTTGTGTAATTTAAAATCATCAGCACTCCATATTTTAATGCTTTTATCCATACTTGCAGTAGCAAAATATGGGAGTGTAGGGTGGAAAGCGATAGCGTTTATGGCAAACAAATGGGCAGGAATACTTCTAACCATTTCAAACGAGCGGTTATCCCATATTTTTAACTGTGCATCGCGGCTGCCTGAGATAAGATATCTACCTCCCGGAAAATATTTCACTGCGAAAACAGCCATCGTATGCCCCAAAAGTGCTTTGTTTACCGTATAGTCTGAAAGATCGTACAGATAAATATGATTATTCCGGCAGCCAAAAGCAACGTTTTTTTCATCTGGCGAAATACTTATGCTCCTTATTGTATCGTTGGAAACGGT
>NZ_CAIWNH010000050.1 GCF_903913935.1 uncultured Mucilaginibacter sp. | reverse complement strand
CAATTTAACTCAGTAAATTGTGCCTGAAAGTGGAATGGTATATTTTCTTTTTCCTTTGCAAGGATCATGGGTAATGAAATAATACGGGTTCTAATAATCGGCATACGCAATAAAATACCGGTTAAAAAAACAAACAAATGCAAGGATTCGATAACCAACTATTTTCCGATACAGAACTTACTAAAGATATTCTCCAGTAAATCATCCGTCGTAACCGCCCCGGTAATTTCGCCCAGGTAATGCAACGCCTGTTTGATATCCATGGAAAGGAAATCGGACGTAATGGTATCCATACCTTCCAGCACTCTTGCCAGTGCTTCTTCGGTTTTTTGCAGGGCTTCCAGGTGGCGGATATTGGTAACCAGCGTTTCATCCCCGGTTAATTGATCCTTGATTGCGGCGCTGTAGATCTGTTGTTTAAGATCGTCTATATGAAGCTTTTCTTTTGCGGAGATGGGGAGGAAGTCCGAAACCTGCCTGCCGGCAGGCAGGGTCGCGGAAGTCCGGAAGTCCGAAAGTAGATTGGAATCGGTAGTTAGCAAGTCGATTTTGTTGGCAACAGCCAGGATAGTAATTCCGGGTTTTTGCAGGCTTTCGAGGTCGCTTTTGAGTTCTTCGGCGGTGATCTGGCTGGCGTCGAATAAATAAACCAGCACAGCCGATTGGCTGATCTTTTCCATGGTGCGCGCCACGCCAATCTGCTCAATTGCATCGGTCGCTTCCCTGATGCCGGCGGTATCGATCAGCCTGAAATTGATGCCGTTAATATTCAGTATCTCTTCAATGGTATCGCGTGTGGTGCCGGGGATATGACTGACGATCGCCCGTTCTTCATTAAGCAATGCATTCAGTAGAGTTGATTTACCCGCATTGGGCCTGCCGGCAATAACGGTGTTCACTCCCATTTTTATTGCATTTCCTAATTCAAAAGAACTTATCAGGCTGTGGATTACACGGTTTATCTGGAGGATCAATCTTTTTAGCTGGTCGCGATTGGCAAACTCTACATCTTCTTCGGCAAAGTCAAGCTCCAGTTCAATTAAGGAGGCGAATTGCACCAGCTGATCGCGCAGTGCCTGCAGCTGGCTGCTGAAACCGCCGCGCAATTGCTGCAGGGCAACCTGCTGTGATGCTTTGGAATTGGAGGCGATCAGATCGGCCACCGCTTCGGCCTGGGACAAGTCAAGCTGACCGTTCAGGAAAGCTCTCAGCGTAAACTCCCCTGCTTTCGCCGAACGTGCACCTTTTTTGATGAGCAGTTTGATGATCGACTCAATGATATATGCCGAGCCATGACAGGAGATTTCGACCACGTTTTCTCTTGTATATGAACGCGGTGCGATAAATAGTGAAACCAGAACTTCATCCAAAATAATATCCCCATCAACGATGCTGCCGAAATGGATAGTGTGCGAACTTTGTTGAGGGAGGTCCCTGCCTTTAAACACGCTTGCGGCTATAGTAATAGCATCCGGCCCGGAAAGGCGGATAATACCAATGGCTCCGGTTCCGTTGGGCGTGGCAAGGGCTACAATTGTTTCGTTATTGGTCATTATGTCATTGGGTCATTGAGTCATTGAGTCATTGGTTTTCGGGCAATGATTTTTGACTGTGGTGCAAAAGTCGCTATTTAAGCGCAATGTTCCTAAAGTCTCTTTTCAACGCAAAACATATTCAACTATCCAATGACTTAATGACGCAATGACCTAATGACTAAATTAACTAACTTGCGGCCATAAATTATGGTAACTTTTTTTGAAGCTTCGCTTGATACGATCTCTGTGCACCATGTGGGCAACCAGGCGCTTAGTGAAATGTACGCTTTGTCTGATCATCCCCTGGAACTAAAGGACGAGATTATCCCCAACCTGCTGATGCAGTATTTTTTAAAACCTTTTGAAAAGGCCAACGAGGTTTATCACCTTACCCATAGCAGCGGCAACCTCAGCCTGAATGAAGTGCATCATTTTGCGGCACAGGTTTTTGAGGATAAGGCGTATTTTCACAGTGCATCTGAGGGTTTAGCAAAACACCTGTATAAGGTTGCTAATCACCCTAATATAAAAGGCGGTGAGCTATATGTGGTTTATTTTAATAAAGTACAGATTGAAGGTAACCCGCTGGATGCGATCGGGATCTTTAAATCGGAAAATAAGGAAACCTACCTGAAAGTGTACCCCGACAAAGGCGGCTTCCAGGTGGATTATGAAGAGAACGCCATCAATATCAACAAGCTGGATAAAGGCGTTTTGATCTTTAATATCGAAAAAGAAAACGGTTACAAGGTAGTAGTGATTGATAAAACCAATGGTGGCCAGGAAGCAGCAGTATATTGGAAAGACCAGTTTTTACAGCTAAAGATCCGCAACGACAGCTTTAACCAAACCAGCAATACGCTGGGCATCTACAAAAACTTTGTGACCCAAAAGCTGGATGATGAGTTTGAAATGAGCAAAGCCGATAAAATCGACCTGCTGAACCGCAGCATGAAGTATTTTAAAGAAAAGGATACTTTTGATATGGACGAGTTTACCGGCGAAGTGATCGGCAACCCGCAGGCGATTGAATCTTTTAAAAACTTTAAAAGCCAGTACGAACAGGAATTTGATAGCCCTATATCCGATACTTTTGAGATCTCGGACAATGCCGTAAAGAAACAGGCCCGCGTTTATAAAAGCGTTTTAAAGCTGGATAAGAATTTCCATATCTATATCCACGGCGATAAGGAACTGATTGAAAAGGGCTTTGACGACGACAAGCACATGAACTTTTATAAGGTTTATTTTAAGGAGGAGAATTAGGTAGGTAAGTTAGTCGGCGCCGCTGAAAGTTTCGTTGATTTTGTTTATAAGAGTTGAAGGCGCAAGATTGCTTGGCGATTTAAGCATTAAAAATTCGTTTCCTTGAGCGAGTTTGTAGCCTTTAAAATTGCCGTTATTGACGATATTAATAGGCCGTGAATGCTCAATGGCTATCAAAT
>NZ_CAIWNH010000049.1 GCF_903913935.1 uncultured Mucilaginibacter sp. | reverse complement strand
TTTCATAATTAAACCACAATTCATCTCCGTTATAACACCGTTTAACTTTCCGTTTTTTAAACTTTTCCCATTTTTTTAATTTAGCGTTGAAAAAAAGAAGATTCTTGCTATCATAAGTAATGATACCTTTTCCATCACAAGTCTCCAGAATTTTCACTTTGATATAGAACTTGCTTGTATCCCTCGCGGTAATAACTCCTTTTGCCCTGCACTTGTCGTTTGTTTGATCGTCCTCTTGTTTTTTTGAAATATAGCCAAGATTGTATTCGTAATTGATGGTATCACCAATCTTATAAACATCGAATTTCCCCCTCTCGTCGTCCCTTTCTTTTTCTTTGGACTTTTTCCAGAATTCCTTATCCTTAGTAGCTTGTCCATTAAGATGGATGGGGTTCCCGTTCAAGTATCTGTAATAGCTAACTAGGACTATTCCTGCCATACTTTCATTGTTGTAAACGCCCATTGAGTTAAAATATACAGAAAGGCGGGAACCCGAACCAAGTCCCCAGTTGTTCATTACCCAAAAGCCCAATCCAAAATAATAGCGCGAGGTGAACGTATCTTCTGCCATGGATTTTGCTACAATTTTGTCTGAATCTGGGACTAATAGGTCTAATTTTCGAAAACAATCATTAATATCTTTTGGGATATAATGCCCTCTTAGCGTATCTGTGGTAAATCTTACTTTATCTTCTTTGTCCCAAATAGCTTCAATTGCCTGGTACGGCTTAAATAGTTGCTTTTCATCAACTTCGCCACCTAAAAGCATTGTTTTAAACGCTATTAAAATCACCGTTTGTTGATGTTGATTAGTCTTGATTCCTTTGTTAGCCAGGTATTTATTGATTTTAACGCCCTGATTATCATCCGAAATCCAGTTATCTATGGTCTTGTAATTAGTATAATCGCCCCATGGATAACAAAGGTTAATCAATTTATTATCTGAAGTTTTTTTGATGATTCCTTTAAGGCTGTCAGGGCAGTCGGTCTGCAATAAATTTACAGCTTGCTTTAAATTCCGTGGCACGCGTTGGCCCTGGCCAAAACAGACACTAACCGCAAAAAATAAGACATAAAAAACAAGGGCCCTTACTTTCATGACAAGGAATAACCGGATAATAAAGGAAGATAAATATTTTTCAATTCCGAAATCGAAAATCCGCCTTCCGAAATCAAATCATATCCCCAGCACCTGCTTCAGTTTCACATACCCGGTTTTGCTCACGGGTATTTTGGCACCTGATTTAAGGATGGCCAGGTGTGCATCTTTTTCGTAGGGGTCGATCCGGGTGATCTGCTGTATTGCGATCATGTACGAACGATGTACCCGTACAAAATATCGTGGGTCGAGCGTTTGCTCAAAAAAGTTCATGGTTTTGTTTTTCAGGAAAGAGCCTTCAGCAGTGTAAACGCTTACATAATCGTCATCAGCCGCTAGATATTGCACGTCCTGCACCGGGATGATCTTCACCTTGGTGCCTGTTTTTACCACAATCCGCTCATGCTGTGCCGGCGAATTGGCAGCTTCCAGGATCTCCTCTGTCTTTTTAGGTGAAGGGGCATTTGGCGCCTGGGCCAAATATTTCTCTATCGCCTTATGAAAGCGGTCTTTATTAAAAGGTTTCAGCAGGTAATCAACCGCGTGGGCTTCAAAGGCTTTTATGGCATACTCATCAAAGGCGGTGGTAAAAATTACCGCGGGCTGCTGCTCCACCAGTTCCAGCATTTCAAAGCCGTTTATTTTAGGCATCTGCACGTCAAGGAAGATCAGGTCAGGCTGGTACTGTTGAATGGCTTTAAGGCCCTCGAAGCCATCACCACATTCCTGGATCACTTCTATCTGGCTAAAATCCTGCAAATACTCCCTAACCACCATCCGGGCCAAAGGCTCATCATCAATAATTAATGCGCGTTTCATATATTACAACTGCGGTACTTTAATAATGGTTGTAAATATATTATCATTTGCGTGAGTTTCAATCAAATCATTTCGTGCAAATAACAAATATAACCTGCGTTGCACACCCCTTAAGCCAAAACCGGTACCCTGTTTGGGCCTGGAGGTTTGCGGATCATATGGATTTTGGACCATCAGGATCAAAAAATTACCCTCCATTTCGGCCCTGATGCTTACTACTACATCGCCGGTAGTATCGTACAAGCCGAATTTGATGGCGTTTTCAACAATAGGCTGCAATAACAGCGAAGGTAACAGGGCGGCGCTGCTGCTTTCATCACAACTGATCTCCGTTTGCAGGCGGTGGCCAAAACGTACTTTTTCAATATCAAGGTACAGGTTTAAATGCGTCAGTTCATCGGCCAGGGGCACCTGCAGTTGGTCGTCCTTTTTTAATGTACCGCGTAAAAAATCTGAAAGTTGGTGGATCATGCGCCGGGCCTCATCGGGTTTAAAACCAATGAGCGCGTTGATAGAATTTAAACTGTTAAACAGGAAATGCGGCTGCAACTGCTGCCTTAAATTATAAAGTTCGGCATCGCGGGCCAGCTTTTCCGCCTCGGCCTTGCGTTTTTCGTTCTCCTTCTGATCGATCTGCGAGTAATAAATAATACTGACCATCGCCATCCAGCCTATCGCCAAAAAGTCGATAAAACCGCGCATGTAAACAGAATTGATTAAAAACTGGATAAAGGCATCGCCGGTGGTTAACAAGGGCAGCAGCCAGCGGCAACCCAGGGTACAAACCGTTGCTAAAGCGGCACACCAGATTAAAATATTGATGTAACTGCCTTTGCCCGGCTGGTAATAACGCAGGTTATTGTTGATGAGCCAGCAAGCTGCGGAAAGCAGTATGGTATTCACTAAACCATCGGTAACAGCAATAAACCATAAAAAACCAAAACTATGGATATAATACGTTTGCCCCAGGGCCCAAATGAGCCCGCACGCTGCAAACGTCCCGTATAGCCTTGTATTGCTGTATGTTATTGTCATGGTTTATAGTCCGAAAGTCCGGAAAGCCTTAAAAGCTCCTTACATCTACGCCCGCGAAAATGGAAACACCTTTAAGTACCAGTACTTTTTCGTTATTGGGCGAAGCAGTAGTTTTCATCCGTTTATCATCTACCGAAGCAAAAACCGCGGCGAGGTCTGACACTACCTGCCAATGCGACGGCACAATGATCTTGGTTCCGCCGAAGATCTGGGTGATATCAATGATCACCCGGCCATTGATATCGGCCTGGGTAAAATCCAGTTCGGCGCCGCCAAAAATGTTAACGATCTCGCCGCCCTTAAAATCTTTTGAAAGAATGGTTTTTTTAACCCCGCCAAAAACAGATACCGCGTCCAGGTAATCATCACCGCCGTGCGAGTAGCCTGAATAGGCCTCTTTGGGAGGAACCTCCGTATAGTTCACTTCTTCAACAGGAGGAGTTCCGCTTGCAGCATTTGCCGAAGCGCCAGGATCCCATTTATAACTATAGTGTTTTTTCCAGTAATCTTTATCGTAGGGATTACGGCGCCTCAGGATCATCCATAAGCCGAATGCGATGATACCCAGCGGCCAGATAAAACCACCTGCGTTATGGATATTTTCGGTAAATAAAAACACAACACCCAGGCCCATTAACACAAAAAACGAATTTTTTTGAAAATTGCTTTTGGCTCCAATAAAAATACCCCAGCCAATTAACCAAAGGGGCCAAAGTTTAACCCAGTTTGGTATAACATATTGCTGAAGCAGCAGAATGGCCCCAACCATTAATAGTATAACCCCCACCAGAGCTTTGCCATTGCGGGGGTTGTTTGAATATTTTATATCGTTGTCCATTATTATCCTATATTAAATCTTATCCAAAACTAAGGTAACATTATATGTAAGCCAAACAAAAACTGGCGGCATATTTAAACATGTCGGTAAGTTGCAACAAAGTGTCGGTGAAAAAGTTGCCAGATCAAAAATTAATATACTAAAGTGTAAAAAATAGCAAAGTACGTTAACGTAAACTCAGGGCTACGCTCCAGTCGGCGCCGCTGGCCAGGTGATAAATTTTGGCAAAATCGCCCATGTTTAACGCAAACGATACCTGTAAAAGGCTGTTGATATACGCCAATGGTTTGCCTTCGGCAACGGCACCAAAAGTATTGGTGTAAGGCATATCGCCGGTATATTTTTCCTCGCCCTTATAGGATACCACTACGTGTACCATATCGCCATATTTGGGTTTTAACTGATCAAAAAGAGTATCGGGGATATTGGTCCAGATGTTGCCGTACTGCACATCAAGTGCGGGGATATTACCCTTTAATGTTTTACCATCAAGCACCGCGTGCTGGTAAGGCAGGGCAACCACTTTGGGTTCCATCACAGGGCCAACCTGTTCAAAGCTGATCACGCCAGAAGCCAGGCGGGCTGCGGTAAAACAATAAACATCGCGACCATAAAATGTATTTGATTTTTCGGAGTTTTTGCGGCGGTTGATCTTTTCGTCGATCTCCCTTAACTCTGCGATCCCTAACGACTGGGCCACCAGGGTTAAAGTGCCGTTATCGGGCGTTACAATAAAGTGCCCCGATTTGGTTTTTAAAACCACCGATTTGCGGGCCGTACCCACGCCGGGATCGACAACCGAAACAAAAACGGTGCCTGCGGGCCAGTATTTAATGGTTTGCTCCAGCCGGTAAGCGGCTTCCCAGATGTTAAATGCAGGGATCTCGTGGGTAAGATCGAATAATTTCAATTCGGGCGAAACACCCATGGCTACCCCTTTCATTTCGGATACGGCGCCATCCTTCAAACCAAAATCCGTTTGAAAAACAACCATTTTATTTTGCCCGAAAGACAGGTTAGCAGCTAAAACCAATATAAAAAGACAGGTAATTGAACGTAACGTTTTCATCATACTAATTAAAAAGCTGCAAAATAAGGGATTTAATGTATATTTTTAAGCGTCACAATTATTAAATAATGGAAGTAGAATATACCTTATCCAGTGGAAAGCAAACAGTTTACGTCATTTTCGCCGCAATCTTAACCATCGTAGCCATTATCTTTTTATCATTATGTTTTCGGCATCACAGCGACACCCCTATAGTTTTACCGGTAGCTGCCTGCTTTGTTTTTCTCGCAGTATTGCTTGGTGGTCAACTCAGGAAAAAGGTAATTATATCCTCGGAAAGTGTAAGAGCAACAAACGTACTGCAAACGAAAGAATTGGCTACCGCTGATATTAAGGGTTGTCGGATAGGCCCTAAAACCATCGTGATTGAATCGATTTCGCAAACAGGACCTAAAATCACCATCAATAATTATTCGGATTTTATTGATGGAGCGGATTTAAAAAAGTGGTTCCAGGAAAATTTTAAAGACCTTGATGCCAGCGACCTGGCAGAAGAGCAGGACCGGCTTTTAAATGATAGCCGGCTTGGGGCTACAAAGGAAGAGCGTGAAGCCACGATCACCCAATCCAAATGGATGGGCTGGAGTTATATGGCGATTGGCATGTTTGCAGGATTAATGTGCATTCCGTTTGACAGGAAACCTGTAGTTATTATTTTCCTCATCGTTTATCCATTGTTAGGCATATTGATTATGGCGCTCAGCAAGGGCCTCATCAAATTTATTTCCAGCACAAGGCGCAGCGTATATTCATTTACCGCCCTGGGGCTGTTTACACCTGCATTTGTTTTATGTTTAACCGGTTCATTGGGTTATGATATCTACGATTTCCACAACGCGTTTTTACCCGCGATAGTGCTATGCATGGTAACTGCTGTACTTATCTATATCACGGGGTTCAATAAAGATATGCCGGCAGTGGGGCAGTCAATCGGCTTGCTGCTCATTTCGGCTGTATACGGCTTTGGCTGCGTGGTGCAGGTGAATTGTTTATTCGACAAATCCGCGCCGCAGGCGGTACATACATCGGTTTACGATAAACACAAGAACTACAATAAAAGGGAACATTACTACCTCACCCTGAATCCTTTTTCGCCGGGCCAGGACCAAAAGGAAACGGAAGTATCCGAAGGCACCTATGATAAGTACAATGCAGGCGATAATATTGAGGTTGAGTTAAAAAAAGGGCTTTTAAATATACCATGGTATTACCTGCCCGCTGATTATTAAAAAAAGCCAGGCAAGTTTCCCTGCCCGGCTTTAACCACTTGTAAACTAAACTCGCCTCACCTAAATCCTCTCCAAAGGAGAGGACTTTAACTTCGTTATTTTTTCGAACCCTCTCCCTTGGAGAGGGCAGGGTGAGGCACTTAAACCTGCTTATACTCTGTATAGGTTTTATCTTCTTTTGCATTGTTATTGTGTCTGGTAACCATCCATGCGCCAACACCGATAATAGCTACCGGCCAGATAAAACGGACTGCATCAGGGATATTATCTGTCAATAAAAATCCTACGCCCAACACTGTAAGGTAGATCCAGATCGGTTTCCTGAAATTGTATTTACCGCCAAGGTACAGGCCGTAAGCGATCAGCAGCATTGGCCAGCTTAACACCCAATCAGGGATAACAAATAAGTTAAACTGGTCGATCAGTAAAATACTGCCAACAATTAATATGACGATACCGGCTATTGTTTTTCCGTTGATAGCTGTATTTGGGGTGATGCTGTTAGTTTCCATTGTTTTAAATTTTAATTATACCCAAAAGTATAGCGATATTGAATGTTGGGCAATGGAATATTGGCAGGTGGTTGATGGTTGTCGGTATGAAGGGAGAAATTGTCGGTGAAAAAAAATCGATAAACGAAAGCGCGTTGTCATGCTGAGGCTCTCGAAGCATACGTGCGAGGGCCTTTACGCACATGCTTCGACTGGGCTCAGCATGACGCCCCTCATTTTACACCTCAGGTTCCTGCTGGCTCAGGCAATGGAAACTGCCCAGGCCCCAGATGATATCGGTAGAATCAATGCCCACCACTTTTCTATCAGGGAAGCACTGTTGTAAAATATCCAAGGCTTTATCATCATTTTTTGAGCGGTAGGTTGGCACCACCACCGCGGCGTTACCGATATAAAAGTTTGCGTATGATGCCGGCAGGCGCTGGTCGTCATAAACCACTGCGTCCGGCATGGGTAGTTCCACAATATTTAATTGTTTGCCGTTAAGCAGGCGCATAGTTTTAAGCGTTGCCAGGTTTTCCTGCAGGAGGTGGTAATTTTCGTCGTTCTTATCTTCCTCTACTACGGTAACAACGGTATCTTCATTCACAAAGCGGGTAATATCATCAATATGTCCGTCGGTATCATCACCCACTATGCCATCGCCCAGCCATAGCACCTGCTCAACACCATAATAGTTTTGCAGGTAGCTTTCAATTTGCTGCTGGTTTAAATGCGGATTGCGGTTTTTATTGAGCAAACAGGCAGTAGTAGTTAACACGGTACCCCTGCCGTTAAAATCAACCGAACCGCCTTCCATTACAATAGCCGGGTGATAAACCGGCAACCCAAAGTGTTCCGCAATTTTTGTTGGGATCACGTCATCCAGGTCAAAGGGCGGGTATTTGCCACCCCAGGCATTATAACCCCAATCGATAATCGCTTTTTGTTTGGTGGTTTCATTAATTAAAAACGCCGGACCATGATCACGGCACCATGCGTCATTAGTGACGAAATCAAAAAACTCAACCCTGGTTAAATCCACACCGGCAGCTGTCAACTGCTGTTTGGCAAAAGCTTTTAGCTGCTCATCCCCTACGTTAATGCGCACCAGTTCACCTTCAGTTAATACCTTAATAAACTCGCAATATTTAGGGTAGATCATCCCGATCTTCCCCGGCCATGATGCCTCCTTATGCGGCCAGCTCAGCCAGGTAGCGGTATGTGGGTGCCATTCGGCAGGAAAGTGGAAATCTTTTAGGTTGGGAAAGTCCATCATTAGTTCATGGTTAATAGTTCATAGTTCATGGTAAAAACACAATTTACTGCGACATTACCCTGTTGAATGCCTACGCAATCTCAAACTATACATTGTTGATATGCTTCCGGGAATGTCCCGCGTAGAGATTGCTTCGTACCTCGCAATGACGCGCTGGGGGTGGTTTATTCGTCAATAAATCTTTTTGTAATTGGTTGGTAGGAATCAATCCTTCTATCCCTCATAAAGGGCCAGTGGCTGCGGTAATAGTCAGATTTATCCAGGTCAAGCTCCTGCACTACCACTTCTTCCTCATGGTGCGATGCCTGGTAAATGACGGTACCGAATGGGTTGGAGAAAAACGATCCCCCCCAAAACTTCAGCCCTGCTTCTTCGCCGGCGCGGTTAACACTTACTACATGCACACCGTTGGCTACAGCATGTGAGCGTTGTATGGTCTGCCAGGCATTATACTGTTCAACATTGGTCGCTTCGTCCTGGGTAGTGGCCCAGCCGATGGCGGTTGGATAAAATATAACCTGGGCCCCCATCAGGGCAGTGATGCGCGCTGCTTCGGGGTACCACTGG
>NZ_CAIWNH010000048.1 GCF_903913935.1 uncultured Mucilaginibacter sp. | reverse complement strand
CCCGCATCTTAAATAAAAGTGTTTTGCTGGATGGTTTATGGACCACCCGCCTGGTAAAGATCGATCTGCACAGCATTATCAAAGCAGAGCAGGGCCAATACAGCAGGTACTTGTTCAACAACCCGGTTTATAACCTGCACTCCAAAGGAACCATCCGCTTTTTTGCCTCGGGTAAAGAAGCCATCTTTTTAACCGATCGCGACGGCCTTGTTTATATCATCGGCTCACATAACGCCAACGAATTTTTAAGGGCGATTAAAGAGGAAATGAAGAAATAAGGCTAAAGTCCGAAGTCTTGAGTCTTGAGTCTTAAGTCAAGGTAATGTGGTCAAAAAGTTGGACAGGTCAATTCTTCAGGTATCAGCCAGGCATTTACAGAAATAACGACTTACGACTTCAGACTCAAGACTAATGACTTAAAATAACATCACTCCTGACCGGGTAATGATCAGATAGCTTTTTTTCGATGATCTGGTAATCCTGGATATCAAATTGGGGCGTAGTCATGATGTAATCGATCTGGAAATTGGGAAAGTCGCCGTTATAGGTGCGGCCAAAGCCGGATCCTTTTTCCCTGAACGCATTTTTTAGCCCTTTTTCCATTTGATTTACCGAAAATGATGCAGGCGTATCATTAAAATCGCCGCTGATGATAAAGGGATACTGGCATTGCAGGCTGTGTTCTTTAACAAGGAACATTTGTTCGGCCCTTTTTTTGAAGGCATTCACCAGTTTGCCTCCCAGTCGCCTGGTTGAATGTATATCCGTTTTGCCTTTTTTTGAAACACTATCCAGGTATTTATAGTCTTCCGGGTCGAAGCCGATAGATTTTAAATGCACACTGTAAAAACGGAAGGGCTTATCATCCTTCACCACATCAACATATAAACATTGGTTTTCGTTATCGCTGTCGGATAAGGTAACAAGGCCCTCATTAGTGATCGGGTATCTTGAAAAGATGGCCATACCGGTCATTTTCCGCGGGTTAACGGTAAAGCTTTTGAAATAAAAATACTTAATATCCAGTATTTTCATAATTGAATCAGTAAAATCAAACGGGCCTTTCCTTGCCGAAAAATACTCCTGGAATCCAACGATATCAGGATGCTGTTGTTTGATCAGCTGCAAGGCTTCGGTACGGGTTGAGGAATCGATTTTCCATCCATAACGCCTGAAGTGATGGACATTATAGGTCATGATCCTGATGGAATTTGGCGGTTTCGGCATCACTGCTTCTTTATTCCCGGCATGGAAATGCAGGTGGTTCAGTAATACGTTGTAACCGCTAAGTATTGAAATAATGGAAAATAAGGCATACCATTTTTTACGGAGCAGCCAATAAATAACCAACAGTACATTGAGCAGCACAAGCAGCGGATAGGCCAGACCAAAAAAAGCAGGGAGTATTATTTTACGCGGATCGGTACCGGGGGCAAGGTAGCTAAGCAGCAGCGCGAGGCAAAGGATAATATTTACCCATAAAAATAGCCTGTCGATAAAGGGAAGCTTGGTATTAGCCTTCATTACTTGCCCTGAATAGTATATCTTTTTCCTGTTTGGACAAGCTATCGTATCCGGAACGGGAAATTTTATCCAAAATCAAATCAATTTCTTCCTGCCTTGGCGCCCCGGATGATCTGCCCGAAGGATTGGAAGAAACTACCCTTAATTTAGGCCTGGGTTTAAACATTTTGGTGATGCCGGCTATCCAGTCGTTCCCTTTTTGCAATTGTTTGATATAGATAAAACCGATCAGCGCGCCGCCCAGGTGAGAGAGTTCGCCGCCGGCGTTGGCGCTGGTAACGCCCAGAAAATCAATAACGATAAAAAACAACACCAGCCATTTCAACTTTACAGGGCCTATGAACATGAGCGAAATGGTATAATCAGGCAACTGGGTAGCGGTGGCGACCATAACAGCCATTACGCCGGCTGAAGCCCCTACCAGTGTGCTGTTATCCGCAACGTGCAATTGGGTGTAAAAAGGGAGCACATTATAACAAAATACAAATAAAAATGCCCCTGCGAAACCGCCCATTAAGTATAAACCAACGGTGCGTTTTTTGCCAAGGAAATCCTCGAATATTTGCCCGAACCAATACAGCCAGAGCATGTTGAAAAGTATATGGAAAATACCCGCATGCATGAACATGTAGGTTAACGGTGTCCAGAAATGCGTAAGCAGTTTGTGTAAGGACGCAGGAAGCAAAAGATACTCAGTCGTTAGGCGGTCTAAATTATGCGAGTTAAAAAAGAGGGTTTCAAATATCGAGGGCACATTAATCAGCAAAAACACAATAATATTGATACCAATAAGCAAATTAAGCTTACTGCCCGAATGGAGCATTTTGAGTTGTATGTCTTTCCAGAGGGTGCTCATGATAGATTAAATGTACTTAAAGATAACCCAAATAATTTAAAAAAGTTGTATCGCGCTATGCATTTTACAAATTATTAACAGTGGTGGTATTTTTGTACCCGAAAAATTTAAAAATGCCTACCTGTACCGCCAAACCTTTATCATAATAAAACCAAGTAATGCGCCACCAAGGTGGGCAAAATGGGCCACATTATCGCCCGAAAACTGGCCGAAACCCGAAATCAACTCGATTATTATATAAATAGGGATAATGTATTTAGCTTTAATAGGAACCGGCACAAACAGCAGCATTAGCTCAAGGTCGGGGTAAAGCATCCCAAAACCCACCAGGACGCCAAAAATTGCTCCGGATGCGCCCACAATCGGTGTAAAAATCCCCGCAACTTTTGCTGCATTAGCGCCATAAAGCATAATATAACTGGCATCGTCAGGCGCAGGCAAAGTAAGAAAACTTCCGGTATAATGCTGCAATTCTATTCCCTGCACGAGCATTTGTAGTAAGCCGGCCCCAATTCCACAAATAAAATACAGGTTAAAAAACTTTTTCGGGCCGATGGCATATTCTAATATAGGCCCGAAGGAAAACAAGGCGAACATATTGAAAAGGATATGTGCCCATCCCCCGTGAATAAACATGTAAGTTAAGATTTGCCACACCTTAAACTTAGGTGAATCGAAATAGAATAAGCCAAAATTGTTAACAACTAACTCCTGGTATTTACTGTCACTTAATATGATAAAAGGAATAAAACAGATCAAGTTAATGATCAACAAATTTTTTACAACCGGTGTTAAATTATCAAAAGGAGATTGCCTTTGTGGACTCATGTTTTTTATGTGTTGAACCCCGCGCCTGCGGGATTATTTTTCAAATCGTTCAGCTAATTCGTTTAATGTAAATGTAGTGATTACCAGTTTACCGTTCAGCGCAAGGTTGGGCATCTGGCAGGCAAAAAGCTGGTCGATCAATAAATTCATTTCCTCTAATGACATCCTCGTGCCCGCTTTCGTTGCAGCATTGCGTGCCAGTGACCGCGCCAGGCTGTCGCGTTTGTCCAGTTTTAAAATCGACTGGTTGTTTTTAAAACCCTCCAGCAATTGCTCCAGGATCTCCGTTTCTGAAGTGTTATTCAAATCCGCCGGAACGCCTTCAACCACTACGGTGTTTTTGCCAAACTCGCGGATATCAAAACCCAGTGCGCGAATATCGGGTAAAAGTTCCTTTAATAACTCAAAATCGCTGCTATTTAGTGTAACCGACTGCGGGAACAGGCTTTGCTGGCTAACACCGGTATGGTTCTCCAGCTGCTGCAAAAAACGTTCGTACAAGATCCGCTCGTGCGCCGCCTGCTGGTTGATCACCATAAAACCCGATTTTATCTGCGACAGAATATAACGGTTATGCACCTGGAAAAGCTGCTGCTCGCTCGGCTTATTCAGGTCCTGGTCGTCAACGGCAATAGTTTTTTGTCCGTGCATTTCGCTTTGCGCGTTTTCTTCCTTCCTGCTGATCTCGTAAAGCGTGTCCCAGTTTTGTGGTATCGGCGTACTGCGGTAATCCGTATTTCTTAAAAAAGGTATTTCGCGTTCTATTTTTTTCTCGGTGGCAAAGGGGTTATAATCAGGGTTAAAGCTGATGGTTGGCGCTACAATTTCATCAAATGGTTTCGGCGTTACCAAATGTTCGATGCTGTTTTCCTGGTCGAAGTCAAGGCTCGGGGTAATATTATACCGGCCCAATGAGCGTTTTACCGCCGACCGGATGATGGCGTAAATGGTTTGTTCGTCCTGGTACTTAATTTCTGTTTTGGTTGGATGAACGTTGATGTCAATTTTGGCCGGGTCGATCTCGATAAACAGTACGTAAAGCGGGTAGGTGTCTTCGGGTAATAATTCCTTAAAAGCCATCAGTACCGCATGGTTCAGGTACGCATCGCGGATAAAGCGGTTGTTCACAAAAAAGAATTGTTCGCCGCGGGTTCTTTTGGCATATTCGGGCTTGCCCACAAAACCGCGCAGTTTAATTACATTGGTGTCTTCTTCAACCGGCACCAAACGCTCGTTATAATTATTACCCAGCAAATGGATGATACGTTGTTTTAAAGTAGCCTGCGGCAGGTGGTAGATCTCTTGCCCGTCGTGGTGCATCGAGAAAAACACCTGCGGGTTGGCCAGCGCCACCCGCTGAAATTCATCGATAATATGCCGCATTTCCACCGGGTTACTTTTTAAAAAGTTGCGCCTGGCGGGGGTATTGTAAAACAGGTTTTTTACGGAGATTGATGTTCCGGTATTGGCCGAACAGGCCTGCTGGCTGACCACTTCAGAACCTTCAATAAGGATAGAGGTGCCCAGTTCATCCTCGTGGCGGCGGGTTTTTAGCTCCACCTGCGCGATGGCGGCGATAGAAGCCATGGCCTCCCCCCTGAAACCCATAGTACGGATAGCGAAAAGATCCTCCGCCTTGCGGATCTTCGAAGTGGCATGCCTTTCAAAACTCATGCGGGCGTCGGTCAGGCTCATGCCGCAGCCATTGTCAATCACCTGGATCAGCATTTTGCCGCCCTCTTTCAGGATCAATTGAATCTTATCGGCTCCGGCGTCCAGCGCGTTCTCCACCAGCTCTTTTACCGCCGAGGCCGGCCGCTGCACTACTTCCCCTGCGGCAATCTGGTTGGCAACGGCATCCGGTAAAAGCTGTATAATATCTGGCATGTTGTAAAATCCCCTTTGTGCCCGCTAAAAAAATGTTTGGTCAGCGGTTTTTCAATTCCGGGCGCTAAATTAAATATTTGATGGCATAAGTTTAGTATAGGTGCATTTAAACTGCAAAGCGGGCAGTCAATCATCAATAACAAAGCAAAT
>NZ_CAIWNH010000047.1 GCF_903913935.1 uncultured Mucilaginibacter sp. | reverse complement strand
TGGTAACGTTATCACCTGGCATAACCATTTCTACGCCTTCAGCTAAGGTAATTTCACCTGTAACGTCTGTTGTACGGAAATAGAATTGCGGACGGTATTTGTTGAAGAATGGTGTGTGACGACCACCTTCTGCTTTTGACAATACGTAAACTTCTGCTTTGAAATCGGTGTGCGGAGTTACTGAACCTGGTTTGCAAATAACCATACCACGACGGATATCGGTTTTTTCAATACCACGTAACAATAAACCAACGTTATCACCAGCTTCACCCCTGTCAAGGATCTTGCGGAACATTTCCACACCTGTAACAGTTGATTTTAAGTTTTCAGCACCCATACCCAGGATATCAACCTGCTCGCCAGAGTTAATTACACCACGCTCGATACGACCGGTTGCAACAGTACCACGACCAGTGATCGAGAATACGTCTTCAACAGGCATAAGGAAAGGAAGGTCAGTTAAACGGGGAGGAATTGGAATATGTGCGTCAACAGCATCCATTAGTTCCATGATCTTAGCAACCCATTGCGGATCAGCATTCAAACCACCAAGTGCAGAACCTTGAATTACAGGAATATCATCACCAGGATAATCATAGAATGATAATAATTCGCGGATTTCCATTTCAACAAGTTCTAATAATTCGGGATCATCAACCATGTCTACTTTATTCATAAACACAACCAATGAAGGCACACCAACCTGGCGGGCTAACAGAATGTGTTCACGTGTTTGAGGCATCGGACCATCAGTAGCAGCAACAACTATAATTGCACCGTCCATTTGAGCAGCACCAGTAACCATGTTTTTTACATAGTCGGCGTGTCCCGGGCAGTCAACGTGTGCGTAGTGACGTGTAGCAGTTGAATACTCAACGTGTGCTGTATTAATAGTAATACCACGCTCTTTTTCTTCAGGAGCTGAGTCGATTGAATCGAATGAACGGGCTTCTGAGAAACCTTTATCAGCCAATACTTTTGTAATTGCTGCAGTAAGGGTTGTTTTCCCGTGGTCAACGTGACCGATTGTACCGATATTTAAATGCGGCTTACTGCGGTCAAACTTTTCTTTTGCCATGATTTATATTTATTATTTGTAGGTTAATTTAAACTTTAAATTGTATTCTTTTAATGCTGTTATTATAACATTGAGCCAACAATGGGATTTGAACCCATGACCTCTTCCTTACCAAGGAAGTGCTCTACCCCTGAGCTACGTCGGCTATTTTTGCTCATTGGTCCTTTGGTTAACTTGTTCTTTGGTTTAGTTCGCCGATACTAATTAACCATTGAACTAATAAACTAATAAACCACCAAGAGCGGAAGACGAGGTTCGAACTCGCGACCTATAGCTTGGAAGGCTATCGCTCTACCAACTGAGCTACTTCCGCTTTTTATTTAGTGAATTAATGAATTGTTGAATAAGCAATAAATCACTAATTCAACAATTCACCCTTCACTAATTACTCTGTGGGGGGAGAAGGATTCGAACCTTCGTAGCCGAAGCAGCAGATTTACAGTCTGCCCCATTTGACCGCTCTGGTATCCCCCCATTGTTGATTGCGGAATGTGCAATGTCAAATTCGGAATTAAAGACTTCCGCATTCATACTTTCGCATTTCGCATTCAACAGAGCCTCCTATCGGGATCGAACCAATGACCTACTGATTACAAGTCAGTCGCTCTACCAGCTGAGCTAAGGAGGCTTAATTTATTACCCTTATTACTTCCGTTGATCATATGAATGATCTTCCGACAAGTACCGGCTAATTAATCAGGCTGTATTTTTATTTTAAAGAACCACCCGTTTAATAAGAGGAAGACTGTTGTATACCTCTCCGAAAGGGATTGCAAATTTACACATTTTTAATGCTGAACAAAATTTAATTTTAAAAAAAAATCGGCGGGTTAAAAACCCGCCGATTTTACTAAAATTTCGCTGTTTATTTATTTAAAATTCTTCCGTTTCTGTAACAAGAACAGCCTTTTTGGCCGCTGCGGCAACATCATTTTTCTTTTGTTTATACTTATCGATCTGCTTGCGCAGGCTTTCTATTGCAAGGTCGGTCGCTTCTTCAAACGTCTTACACTGCTCTTTTACGAATAGCTGGCTGCCCGGCAGCGACAGTTTAATCTCCGTTATTTTATTGGCTTCATCTTCAACATTCTCAAGCTTTAAATAAACTTCTCCGTTAATGATCTGATCATAGAAGGTATTGAGCTTATCTGTTTTCTTCTGGATAAAATCCAATAATTTTCTGTCTGCATTAAAACGAATAGATTGCACTGTAATTTTCATGATTCCTCCTTTTTATGCCTTTGGATGGGCTTGTTTGTAAATAGATTTTAACCTCTCAACTGAATTATGCGTATATATTTGGGTTGCACTGAGGTTAGCGTGGCCCAAAAGTTCTTTAATGGCGTTCAGATCAGCGCCACGGTTTAATAAGCTTGTTGCAAAGGTATGCCGCAATACATGCGGGCTTTTTTTATTTTGGGTAGATATGTAAGAAAGATATTTCTGCACAATTAAATAGATCAACTTAGCGTAAGCATTTGCTCCTTTATCTGTAACGATTAAGGTTACCGAATTGTTACCGAAAAAATCCTGCTTTTTCTTTAACTCCTGGTATTCAGCTATTAATAGTTTCAATTCGTTGTTCACCGGGATAATGCGCTCCTTGTTGCGTTTTCCCAGCACTTTTACGGTGCCTTCGTAAACATTTATATCGCTGTCCTTTATCCCCATTAATTCCGAAAGGCGCATGCCGGTACCAAAAAGCATTTCGATGACAAGTTTGTCGCGCAGGCCCTTAAAGTCGGTACCAAAAACCTCATTGTCGTCCAGCATTTGGGTAAGTTTTACGTCTTCCACAATTACGGGGAGATTTTTGGGGACCTTTGGCGTATTTATTTTGGAAGCAGGATTGTTCTCGATCACCCCTTCCTGCAGTAAAAATTTAAAGTATTTGCGCAGCGTGGCAATTTTACGGTTGATGGAACGGGCAATAATATGCTGGTTCATCAATTCAACCATCCAGTTGCGGATCTGATAATGCGTAATTTGCGAAGGATGTGTAATAACAGGCGGAGGAGGCGGAGACAGCTTTTGCGGATTATTTAAGAAGCCGGTAAACTGGTCAAGGTCTGACTGGTAAGCAGATACAGTATGTGGAGAGTACCTTTTTTCGAACTGAATATAACGGATAAAACGCTCTGTAAACATAAAAACTACTTGTACATCCGACTGATGAATGTACAAATAGTTTTGATATATTGATTAGAAAATCTGATAATTTTTTTAAGAAAATTTAAAAAAATTAAACAGTAGGTTCTAAGTTCATATTTTGTTTGTAGATAGCGTGTTTCACCACGTGGCGACGGGTTACAGACTTCTTTTCGAATGCCTGGCGGCTGCGAAGTTCTCTTAAAACTCCAGTTTTTTCAAATTTCTTTTTGAAGCGTTTCAATGCTTTGTCTAATGATTCGCCGTCTTTTACGTTGATAATGATCATAATTCCCGATATACCTCCTTTCAGGGACGGCAAATGTAGGGAAAGTTTTTGGATTATGAAAGGGGGAAAGTGAATTAGTTGATTGGGGTGAGTGGTGAGTGGTGAGTGGTGAGTGGGTAAAGATGAATTTT
>NZ_CAIWNH010000046.1 GCF_903913935.1 uncultured Mucilaginibacter sp. | reverse complement strand
CAAAAAGAAGAAAGCAGGTTACTTACTCAATACCCACCCCCAGTTCCGTTCACCCCCTCCCAAAAACGAGTATCAATAATCAATAAATCTTATGCAGCCATCGCTTTTTTTACTTTAAGAACTGTTCTGGTACTTTGTTGCACAAGTTTTGCTGTTTCGCGAATGCTCCTGCCTTTCTTTAAATATTTAACCGTCTCCTTATGCTTTTCTATTAAAATACTGGAATCCATAACAACTCCTTTTATCCGTCCCACATGGCCACCACCCGCTAAATGCTTTTTATACCCACTGGTCAATCTTTGTAAAATAGCTGCCCTTTCAGCCCTGCTGAATTCGGCAAGCATGGTGCACATCATTTGCGCCATTGGATTAATAGTGCCGTCTTCATTAAGAGTTTCGATGTTGTAATTAAGCACATACAATGAAATACCTTTCGTATGGAATAGGTCAAGTGATTTTAAAACCTCCAAGGTATTTCGACCAAGTCGTGAAAGCTCCCAAACCAGAATTTTGTCAACTTTATTATTGTCTGTAAACTTTGATAATTGGGTTAGTGCCAAGCGGTCTTCATTCTTAGTCGCTCCCGAAATTTTTTCATTGAATTCACCCGCCACGGTATAATTCATTCGTTCTGCATAAGTGCGAAGGTCTTTGATTTGCCTGTCATACGATTGTGATTCCTTGGAAACACGGGTAAGAATAACTACGTCCATTTTGCTGTATTTTTTTTGTACAGCAAAGATAATAATGTAGCCCTAAAATCCAAAGGAATAAAGTAATACATTTTAGGCGTGTTATTTTTATCAATTAAAGGAAAAAAGTAACACAGTTTTAAAGTAACACGGTTTATGTGCCTTTGGAGTAGTCAATGGGTAGTGCCTAAGTTCAGATTCTTTCAACAGGCTAAGAATTATTTAGCTGCTCAATGCGTTTCCGAATTGTTTCGATTTCTTTTTGAAGGTTTAGCACATTTAACCGTTTGGTTAAGTCTTGCCGTTCTTGCGGGTCTTTGGCAAGGTTTAGCTGGGTTCGGATTAGGGTAATTTTGGCGTTAAGGTCTTCCATAGCTTTTTCAATAAATATCCTCAAAAAGCTATAATGGCTATTTTAGAGCTAAAATCTATCAAATATTCCAAGGCCGAATAATGCGAAATCATATTTGACTGGGTCACTTGCGTCCAAAGTGCGCAAATTAGCATCAAGTTCGGCTAAAGCTATTTGGTCATTCTGTTTTCGATTTAAAAGCCCTAGCTTTCTTGCAATGCCACCAGAGTGAACATCCAAAGGACAAGATAATTGCGAGGGCCTCAAACTTTTCCAAATACCCAAATCCACCCCTCGTTTGTCATTCCTTATCAACCACCTTAAATACATATTTATTTTTTTAGCCGCTGAACCTTTGAACGGGTCGCTTATATGTTTTTCCGTTCGGTTCATGTGTTTAGGCTCAAAAAAATGATTCCTAAAATGATGGATGGCGGGCTGCAAAGAAACGTCCGTTGCATATTGAATAAATAGTTGTTCAATCCCCCCGTGTTTTTTGTATATGTGTCGTAACCCCCCGATAAAGTACTTAAGGTCATCACTGTTAAAGGTTCGGTAAACAAAGCCATCAAATCTTTCCATTTGACGCTGTGAGTGGCTCATTACGAAATCGAAAGGAGAGTCACCCATTATATCCATAATCTTATGACCTGCCCTTACAATTTGTGGCCTACTTCCCCATGAAATTGTTGCAGCTAAAAACCCAGCTATTTCAATGTCTTCTTTCAGCGAATATCTGTGGGGTACACTGATGGGGTCGAATTCAACAAAGGCAGGGTTGTTATACTCCAGAACTTTTTCATCCAGAAAGGCTTTTATATCCGTATCAATAGGTAACTTCGCTTTCACTTTACTTTATGAGTAAAGGTAAAATTTATGGCGGTTTTATCTACTACCCAAATTACCCGAACATACATGTTAATGGGTTGGGTGTTTTAAAGCTGCTTAAAGATATAATTAAAACCTTTTTAGGCATAAAAAGTTGATGGTTAAATTATTAGGTCTGTAAAGCAAACGCTGGTACTGCTAAATCCCCAACTTGTGGTTTCTGGTTTTTAGATTGGCTTCAAGGGTAAAACGAGGTAATTCAGCCGTGAACAACTATAGGGTTAGCT
>NZ_CAIWNH010000045.1 GCF_903913935.1 uncultured Mucilaginibacter sp. | reverse complement strand
GTTAATGATAAGGTATTGTAGTTGCAAACTACATGCATAGTAGTCCGTTAATGATAAGGTATTGTAGTTGCAAACTACATGCATAGTAGTCCGTTAATGATAAGGTATTGTAGTTGCAAACTACATGCATAGTAGTCCGTAGATACAATCTACGGACAGCGGACAGCGATCCACGCAAACTACGCACAGCGGGCACAATAATAGAGTATTGTCGCAATTGTCAACTGCTCATGTTTTTTTTCAAAAACTGCTACATCGGTTTCCCCTGCATCATCGGGATCATCAAAAAAATATTTTTCGTTATCACCCAAAACACCCCAAAATTTTGACATATGATCGCCTGATCTGCCAAATCTTATCAACAATAGGTTGGCATTGCTCATATCAGAATAAACTTCCAAACATTTTATTATCTGCACTTTTAAATTGAAGTTTTCAACATCAAAATGGGCATCAGGCTCAACCACTTTTTGTTTAATTAAATATTGATAAATATCCCTTTGATATTTCAATATTCGATAATCTTCAATATAGACGCTCTGTTGGCAAAAAACTTCTTTCACATTAAAGATGCTTATTACCATCAAAAACACGCTAAAAATCAGTCTATTTTTCATTACTTCTTATCTTTCGCCTGCTGGTGCCGACCAAAAAGTAAGCATCTTTTAGGCCAGCACCGTTTCCGTTGCATGCTTTTATTGCACCTTTGACGACAACCACTTACTCCTGAAATCTTTTTGATCCTGGGTTAATTCCTTGCCGGCTTTTTCAAAGGTAACCACTTCCTGGTAAGGGTTTTCTTCCAGCGTTACCGTAGTTTCGTGGTTGCCGGTGCGGTTTTTATAGTTCACCACAATTTTATCGCCTATGTTTTTGGTGGCCACAATATCATCCACCTCTTTCTCTTCTTTCACTTCTTTTCCGTCAACCTTTAAAATTACATCGCCGGCATCAAGGCCTGCTTTATAAACCGGCGTACCTATTACGGTACTGGTTAAAATGGGGATGCCCTCGCTGCCGCTGGTACGCGCCTGCCCCGACCGGCCCCTGCGGCCCGAGCCGGTTAAGGAACCTGCCCATGCTTTGCCCGGCGCCGCTTTGCGCAGCAATAGCCCGGCTTTGGCCAGCAGTGTTTCGTAATTGCTTTTATCAACCCCATAAATGCAGTGGTTAAAAAAGTCAGCAGCAAATTTGGGGTTATTGGTTACTTTGGCAAGGTCGGCCTGCAGGTCGGGTACGGTATAAGGTTTCATTACTTTACCCCTGTCCAGCCAAACGGTGCGCATGTAATCGTCCAGCGTCAGGTGAAAATCGCTGCGCAGGATCAGGTCGAGCGCCAGTGCGGTAGCGCCGCCATATAAATAATAGCTGGTAAATACATTGTTATCATTGTTCGGGTCGATAGAAACACCGGCATCCGCAAATACAGCGTACCGGCTCATTTGTGTCGGCGGGTATTTGGCCGCGGCAGGCGTATGCAGCACCGAATTAACCAGCCCGCTCAAAGTATGGGTATAATCGTCAACCGTATGAAAGCCGGACCGCTCCAGCAGCAGTTCGCCGTAATATTGGGTAAAACCTTCAGCAAACCAAAGTTCGCTGCTCATATTGGCATGCTCGAAATTAAAGGGCTCCAATGATTTGGGGCGGATACGTTTCACATTCCAGCTATGGAAATACTCATGTGAAAAGACGCTCAGGAAGGGCACTTCATTCCCTTCTACCTTATCAGCCGGCAACACAATGCAGGTGGAGTTGCGGTGCTCCATGCCATCGCCTGATACGGTTGGGTAAACATCATTAAGGAAAGTATATTCGCCAAAATCATAGGCAGGTAATTCGCCGAATACGGCTTTTTCTTCCAGCACAACTTTTTGCACCATTTTACCAAAGTTATCGATCACCGGCTGTGCATCGTCGGAGTGTACAGTTAGATTGATCTTTTCGGTTTTACCATCGGCATTCACCACATCCCAGCTGCTCTCTTTAAAGCCTGACAACTCGGTGGGGCTGTCCATCATGTATTGCAGGTTAGGTGCGCTGTACACATTGGCACCTTCATGTTTTAGTTGTGTTGCTACCTTCCAGCCATATTTATCCAGGTCGTTAAATGCAAATTTTACCGGGCGTGCTTCCTGTTCCTTACCAACTACCCACATAAAGGCGGCAGGCATATTCAGGTGCGCATGGCTTTCGTCAATACTGGCATAGGTACCGTCGGTCCAGTTGGCAAACAGCGTATAACTGATCCTTACCGTAGCCGGGTGATCTTGGGCCACCTGGAAAACGTCGCCCTCCAGTTGCTTTAAGGCGATAATTGCGCCATCAACGGTAGTGGCTTTTACGTTGTAAACATTTTTGCCAAACTCGTGCGTGGCATAGCGCCCCGCTGATGAACGGCTCATCCGCACATTGAAAGGCCCGGAAGGTGCCGAAGGGATGGTGATCATGATCTCCGCCTCGTGATGCGCAGCATTGGCGAAAGACACTTCGTAAAAAATGGCCTTTTGCGCCTCCTGGGCATTGGACAGGGCAATTATAAAGCAGAAAACAGCTAAAAAGATCAGTTTTTTCATAAATATGGGGTCAGTTATCAGTACTAAAATTAACAGCGCTGAATTTACTATTAAATCGGTAAAAGTTTTATATCAATATTATTACGATAAATGAAGAACATTAAAAAACGTTTTCAACCCTCTTTTTTGCAAGCATTAAAGTGGGTAATGCTATTCTTCCTATTTTCTCAACCAAAATATAGCTAAAAGCTCTAAAATTTTGATTTTCGCAATCCGTACCTTTTCAAAAAACGTAACTTCAACCACAAAACAATAACAAAAACGATTTGGCAAAAAGCCAAAGCTGCACACATGTGGTACGATAAACTGATTGAACAAAACAAAGTCCCTGATTTTTTATTAAGGCAGGGCATCCGGAAATTATTACAGCAGCGGCTGGATGATGAAAACAAAGGCGACGTGGAAACACAGCAGGCGCACCTGATGGCGCTGATCGAACAGCTTAAAGCCTCACCCATCGCCGTAAATACGGCGGATGCCAACCAGCAGCATTATGAAGTACCGACCCAGTTTTACCAGTACTGCCTGGGCAAAAACCTCAAATACTCCAGCGGGTACTGGAAACCGGGCGTAACGGATATTGATACTTCGGAAGATGATATGCTGGAACTCACCTGCCAGCGTGCGGAACTTGCCAGCGGCCAAACGGTGTTGGAACTGGGTTGCGGCTGGGGTTCATTGTCGCTGTACATGGCTGCAAAATTTCCGGGGAGTACTTTTAAAGTGGTTTCCAATTCGCGTACCCAAAAACAACATATCGACGGGCAGGCTAAACAACGCGGTATTAAAAATTTGACGGTGATCACCGCCGACATGAATACCTTTAGCATTGATGAACAATTCGACAGGATCGTATCCGTTGAAATGTTTGAGCATATGCGGAATTATCAATTGCTGATGAAAAAAGTGGCTTCTTTTTTAAAAACAGAAGGAAAGCTGTTTATCCATATTTTCACCCATAAGGAGTATGCCTACCTTTTTGAGGTAAAGGACGATACCGACTGGATGAGTAAATACTTTTTTACCGGGGGCATTATGCCCAGTGACGACCTGCTGTTTTATTTTAACGATGACCTTTCTGTCGAAAAGCACTGGCATGTTAACGGCACCCATTACGGCAAAACATCCGAGGCCTGGCTAAAAAACATGGACGCGCACAAAGCGGAGATCATGCCCTTATTTGAAGATACCTATGGCAAGGACCAGGCCGTAAAATGGTGGGTTTACTGGCGCATATTTTATATGGCCTGCGCCGAGTTATGGAATTTTAACAAGGGCAACGAATGGATCGTGAGCCATTATTTATTTCACAAAAACGCAAAATAAAGCGATGCCGTTAAGAGGCTGTCTCAAAAGTCGATTGTATCAAAAGGTTACCAAATAATATTTGCCTCTGCGATCTTTGCGTTCTCGTCTCCGTGATCTCTGTGGTTAAATTTTACCACAGAGTGCTCAAAGAAGGCGCAGAGAGGCACAGAGTTTTTATAGCGCAAAATATAATTTTGTATAATCCGTCTTTGTTCTACTTATGATACAGCCTC
>NZ_CAIWNH010000044.1 GCF_903913935.1 uncultured Mucilaginibacter sp. | reverse complement strand
TTTGGACGCTAAAACCGGCGAAACCGTAGTTGCCGGCAATCCAAATATGGGGCTGGCAACGGCGTCAACCCTGAAAACCATTACGACCATTACCGCTGTTAATTTATTGGGAAAGGATTTTCAGTACCAAACCCAGTTTGGCTATTCTGGATCGATCAGCCCTGACGGGACACTTAACGGCGATGTCATTATCAAAGGTGCAGGCGATCCTACCCTGGGCAGCTGGCGGTATGAAAGTTCACATGAGAACCATATCCTTAGTTTAATGGTCGGTGCGCTGCAAAAGGCGGGCATCAAAAAAATTAACGGAAGGATTATTGGTGACGACAGTGTTTTCGGCTCGCAGTCCATTCCCCCCGGATGGATCTGGATGGATGTGGGCAATTATTATGGCGCGGGAACTTCGGGCCTTACCTGGCGCGAAAACCAGTTCGATATTAAATTTAAACCCGGCAGGGTTGGCAGCCCGGTTGAAATAGCCCGCGAAGTGCCTGCGATACCCTACCTTAATTTTAAAAGCGAATTGCTAAATGCCGCTTCAGGCACGGGTGATGAAGCCTATGCCTTTTTACCCGTTGGCGGCAAACTGATGTACCTGCGGGGAACTTATGCAGACGATCAAAGTAAAAAAAGTATTGCTGTTGCCCTGCCCGACCCTGCTTATGATGCAGCCTACCGGTTAGCCGATACCTTAAAAAAGCTGGGAATTTTGGTGAGCAACGAGCCGGAATCTACGGGCACCTTAACCGCAAAAGGTTTGCCCGCGCCGCAGATCGCTACCAATTTAACCATCATCCTTTCACCCAAATTAAGCCAGATCATTTACTGGCTCAACCAAAAAAGCATTAACCTTTACGCGGAGCAATTACTGAAAACTATTGCCTGGAAAGCCGGCAAACAGCCCTCCACCGAAAATGGGGTGGAAGTGTTGCAGGATTTCTGGAGAGCAAGGGGTGTCGACCCGCATTCGCTGAATATTTTTGATGGCAGCGGCTTGTCGCCCGGCGACAGGGTAACGACCCTTACCATCGCCACGATCCTGCAATCAGCCAAAAAAGAAAGCTGGTTCACTGATTTTTTTGAAAGCTTGCCCACCTATAACAATATGAAAATGAAAAGCGGCAGCATACTAAATGTGCTATGTTATGCCGGCTATCAAACCTATAAAGGCCGCGACCTTTGTTTCAGCATTATGGTGAATAATTTTAATGGATCAAGCCGTGCTGTGAAGGAGAAAATATTCAGGGTTTTGGATGAGTTGAAGTAGCCAGCAACCTGCTGAGGAAAGAGTTTACGGCGTTGTGGAATTTAAAACGGTGTACACAGACCCGGGATATCGTAGAGACGCAATGCTTCGCGTCTTCTACCAAATGCATCAAATCCCCGATCGTATACTATTAAACGGCAATCCCAAACCATTTGAGGGGTATTGGGCAAGTACGCTGTCTTTAATCGTGATATAGTCGCCGTTTTTATCTACCATCCATTTCTCAACACCGCCATCAACTATTTTCTGTGGAACTGTGGAAGAAACTATATCGCCTAATCCATCTACTTCAATCACAAACAACTGGTCACGTTTGTCTGTTGGATCTTTAAAAGGGATGATGAGCGTTTTAGCATAATCATCCACAAATTTGCCAAGTACATTTTTACCCGTGATCACTGCCGGCTGTTGTGAAAGTAATGTTTGGGCTTTCGCACTGTCTAACCCAAATTGCTGAAAGCGTACCGCGTTACCATTATCGTCTTTTAATGAATCGGTTGATTTAACCTGCTTGTCCTCCAAATATTTTATCGAAGCGTAGTAACTGTTATCGCCTGCACTGATATCACTATTGCCCGGCAGCAGGAAATGGATCGCGAGGTTTTTTATTTGCGCACTGTCTGTTTTCAATTTTCCGGCTATCAACACTAATTGAGCAGTGGTTAACCGATTGGCGATATGCACATCCAGGGTAGTTAGCGTATCGCTTTTAAATTCTTTGGAGATGGTGTAATGCGGTATATTTTGTGCTTTTTTACCGCACGAAAAAAACATTATTAACAAGCAACAAACCAATAGGGTATAATTCTTCTTTATCATCATTCTACAAAATAAAAACCTTTTACTTTCGCCTTTTTTCCTCATATAATCCCGTGTAAAACACCGCCCTTCTCCCCCATCTTATCCACCAGTTTTTCAACCTCCGGATCCTTTTCCAATACCGGGGCATGGTGTGGCTTGATACGTGCATCAATGATCAGCGGGCCCTTGCAGCCCCAGTGTTTATTTTCAATAAAACTGTTGATGCCATAAATATCATGCGACGGGTTGCTCCGGGTAAAGGTAACCCACACGAAATTATTTAGATTTTTAGCAGTGAAGTCGGCATCATCGCACAAAACCATTAATGGTAGTCCATCCAGGTCGGTAACGCCCAATTCTTCCTCCAGGATCTCAAAAATCAGCGGGGTATCGCTGTGTTTTATATTTTTTGGCACCTCAACTGCCAGTACACCGGGCATAACCATTTTATAGTTTGCAAAAGGGCGGGGCAAGATAAAATCAGCGGGTAATTCTGCCCAAAGTTCGCGCTTAATTTCCCCTGCAGCCGCAATGGCCACTTTACTGCCCGAATTGAGGCCGCTGCCGCTGTAATCAAGCGTATCGATGCTGGTATTGGTGTAAAAATGCAGGTCGCGGCTTAGGTCGATCCGCTGCAGGATATGTTTTAAAAATCCACCGATGTCGTTTACATCAAGCTTTGGGTCATCCTCTTTTGAGGTGATAAAAAGGTATTTAGCCAGACTCAGTTGTCCTTTTCCTAAAATATGATTTGCGATGGTCAGGATCTCCTGCGGCCTGCGCTCGTTTGAATAGGGCGTATACCGTTCACTGCCGATAGCAAACAACAAAGGATGTACACCAGCAGCATCAACAGCGTTAACTGCGTGCAGACCTGGAATTTCCTTCGGGATGGCAGAACCGGTGATTTCGTGGATGAGCGCGCCAAAACTGGTATCTTCCTGCGGCGGGCGCCCTACCACGGTAAACGACCATACAGCATTTTTTCGGTGATACACATTGTGCACCTTTAATAGCGGAAACGGATGTTTTAAACTATAATAGCCCAAATGATCGCCAAAGGGGCCTTCTGGTTTGTTGTCATGCGGCATAACCGTTCCGGTGATCACAAAGTCAGCTTCCGCCGAAAGGCAGAAACCTTCCTCGTCATAAAAATAACGGAAACGGCGGTTGCCTAAAGCCCCGGCAAAAGTCATTTCTGATAACCCCTCGGGTAAAGGCATTACTGCGGCTACCGGGTGCGATGGCGGACCGCCTACAAATATGCTCACCTTCAGCGGCTGCCCTTTGGCATTGGCTTTGGTTTGATGAACGCCGATGCCACGGTGCAACTGGTAATGCAAGCCGATATCTTTATTCAAAATATAATCATTACCTGCCAATTGGATGCGGTACATGCCCAGGTTGGCATTCATGATGCCGGGTTTATCCATATCTTCGGTATACACCTGTGGCATGGTAATGAAGGGCCCGCCATCTTTGGGCCAGTTAACAATTTGGGGGATATCGCTGATCTGGCATTTGGCGAAATTGACGGGCGCGTTTTTACTAACCTTCATCGGCAATGCCGATAGCGCTGTTAACGCTACATTAGCATATTTAAATGGGTTTTTAATGGCCTTTAATGGATCGGATTTTAGTTCGACCAGTGTTTTCACTTTGTCCAGCGTATCCCTGAAAATAAATTTCGAACGCTCCAGCGTGCCGAACAGGTTGGATACGGCCGGGAATTTACTACCCTTTACGTTTTCGAAAAAAATGGCCGGACCTCCGTGCTCAAATACCCGCAGATGAATGGCCGCCATTTGCAAATATGGGTCAACTTCTTCTTTTATCCGGATCAGATGACCATGCTTTTCGAGGTCGGTAATACAGGCTTGTAAACTTTTGTAGCTCATATTGATGGCACAAATGTACGAATTGGGAAGAGGTAATGCGGTGTATAAAGGTTATGAATATAAAATTGCCGGCATGAAACGTTTAAAATTTTACCTTGTATCAATAAACACAATTAGTCGCCTAAATCCATAGACAAACATTAAAGTAGACCCCTAAAAAAAGTTATTATTACTTTTGCTGCGACAGATAACCGGCTTATTTATATGACCACACTGGTATTTACCCTGATCATCCTTATTGGCGCCTATTTTGCCGGTTTACTTGGTTCATTAACGGGCTTGGGCGGCGGCTTTGTGATCATCCCTTTACTGACCCTGGTTTTGCATGTGGATATTCATTATGCCATCGGCGCATCGCTTGTTTCGGTAATTGCTACGTCCTCTGGTTCGGCGGCGGCATTTGTAAAAGAAGGCATTACCAACCTACGGCTCGGTATGTTTTTGGAGATCGCCACCACCGCCGGAGCCATGTGCGGGGCCATACTGGCAACGCATATCCCAACAAGTTATATTGCCGTAATTTTCGGGTTGATATTGATATTTTCGGCGCTGCTTTCATTAAAAAAGAAAGCTGAAAATATAGTACGCGAAAAAAGCTACCTCACCGAAAAGTTAAAACTCAGCGGCAGTTATCCCGGCAACAACGGCACTATTGAATATAGCGTAACCCGGGTTGGCGGCGGCTTTGTGATGATGATCTTTGCGGGCATCATATCGGGTTTGCTCGGCATTGGCTCGGGTGCTTTAAAAGTGATTGCGATGGATACCATTATGCGCATCCCCTTTAAAGTATCAACTACTACCAGTAATTTCATGATCGGCGTAACAGCTTCAGCCAGCGCGGTGGTTTATTTGCAGCGGGGCTACATCAGCCCGGGGCTATCCATGCCAGTGGTTATCGGCGTTTTGTTCGGCGCGTTTACAGGATCTAAATTATTGGTAAAATCAACATCATCCAGGTGGCTGAGGTATATTTTTGCGATCGTAATTTCGGTACTGGCGGTACAAATGATCTATCACGGGGTTACGGGAAGGATTTGAAGACAGTTCATAGTTGATGGTTCATAGTTCATAGCAGGACGATTGCTAATTTAAATGCTATTTTGACCATGAACTATTAACCATGAACTATTAACAATGAACTAAAACACATGATAAAATTTAAAGACAAAGACATGCAATTATTGCTGGCCCAGGTGTTGAGGGCCGGTACAATAATATCCATCAGTATTGTTTTTATTGGCGGCATCTTTTATTTGGTTAGGCACGGTCATTCGATAGCCAATTACAAAGTATTTAACGGAATACCCGATTTTGTGCAGCACCCCTCAGGAATAATTTATGGTATTTTAAATATTAAAGGGCAGGCTATTATCCAGTTGGGTATTGTATTACTTATTGCCACGCCCATTATGAGGGTTGTATTTTCGACAATCGGTTTTGTGCTCGAAAAAGATTATATGTATGTGGCCATCAGCCTGGTGGTTTTATCCATCATCTTTTTTAGCATGATGACAGGCCGGGCGGGATAATTAACCTATTGCTATATCACTCCTGATTTGGCGCTTTTTCTCAATTCGAAAGTCTTAAGTTAAAAGTGAGAAAAAGGTAAAATTTCAACTTAGGACTGCCGGGATGACACTAGTTCTCTTTACTGTTCAGCCTGTTTTGTTCTTCTTCGTTGCCGGTAGGATGCGCAATTGTTTTAAAGGCTGTTTTACCGAAGCGGTAAGTAAAGGCTAGCTTCAACACCTGGGTTTCAATTTTATCTACTACTGAAAAATTCAGGTTCTGGTAATTGGTATTGAACCTGTCTCGCAGCGTGTTAAAAATATCGGTCATACTTAACTTTAACGTACCCCTTTTATCAAATAGCTGTGTGCTGATATAACCATCTGCGTAGTAGTTTGCTTTAAACTGGCTTATGCCATAAAAACTCGGCGATTCATAAAAACCGATCAGTCCTGCCGAAATCGAATTGCTGATTTTAAAACTCTGACTACCCGATAAAATAATATCCTTGGTTCCCTTGTTTAAATTTCCGTTTTGCGGATAAGCTACATAACGCTGGTAGGAAGCATCCAGTTTAAAATCGGCCCTCCACCAGTTCGTAAAAGTTACCGGCGTTAAAAGCCTCAATCCCCAATTATAAATGGTGCCAAAGTTTTTTGGGATATTGATATTTACTTTGGTGGTGTCATTTTGAACGTAATACCTGAATTCATAGGCTTCGGTGGTGACATTACTGTATAAGGTAGCAGCAAATGATTTATTGTGGCTATAGGTCAGTTCAATATTCGTTGTGTATTCTGGTCTCAGGTTGGGATTTCCCGAGCGATAATCATACAAATCTATATAATATAAAAACGGGTTCACATCTTCATAACCGGGCCGCTTTGTAGTACGATTTAAACTTAATGAATATTCGTTTTTATCGTCAGCTTTATACGCCATCAACAGGCTTGGTAACAAATCAATATAGTTGTAATTAACTACTTGGCCCCAGGTGTCTGAATTACCTTTGGCAATGGTTTGAACGGTACGCAAGCCCACAGTCAGGTCAAATTTATTCATCCTGGTTTGGTAATCTGCATAGGCGGCATTAACGTTTTCAGTATATTTAAAATAGTCGCTGTATTTAGGATCGCTCGTGTACACACCATTTATCTGAGGGCCAAACAACAGGTTATTAACACTAACAACGTTGCTAAATTTAAGTCCTGCTTCAAATTTCGAAGTTTTCGAGACAGGATCCGCAAAATCGATCATGGAAACCATTTGCCGGATATTTGATGGCGAAGAATTCTGCAGTAGTAATGGCGGGCCGCTTTGGTTTCCGGAAGCATCAAAAAAAGTATTTGTTATGTACTCGGTTGAACTTCGGTTATTGGTGGTGTAGTTAATATTTGCAGAAAGAGTTTTCCCCGCGCTATCCAGTTTTCCACTATAATTGATGTTATAGTTTATGCGCGTAATGTTTCTATCAGGGCTTGAATTGGCAATTACCGTGGAATCAAAAACCGACTGGTGATAAATTTTCAAGAAGTTATTTTTTACAAAATCGTTGTTAGTTACTGACCCGTCTACTAAAAAACCAATAGTCTGAGTTTTGGACAGGTAAAAATCGGCACCAAAGCCAAAGTTATTGATTGCCCTGTCGACAAGGCTTTTATAGTCGGAATGATAACGGCTTAATATTTCGTTGAAATCCACATCCCGGTCGGTAGTAATTGCGTGAAGTTCTTTATTTTTAGTAATACTGTAGTTTCCAAAGATATTTACTTTATCAGTGCGATCATTAAAAACAATCGCCGCATTGCTTTTATAATATTTACCGTAACCGGCCACGCCGGTAAACGAACCGTTGAATCCGGTGTTTTTTCCCTTTTTTAGAATGATATTGATAATCCCTCCGGTCGCCGCATCGTTTTTTGCCGAACCCGCAGTAATCAGTTCAATCTTGTCAATAGTGTTGGCCTGGATACCCCTTAACACACTTGCAAGATCCTCGCCGGTTAGACTGGTGGGTACATCGTTAATGGTGATCAGTGCATTCTGTCGCCCGATGATATTGATATTATTGCTGTTGTCAACTCTTACGCCGGGTGTTTCCCTTAAAATATCAAAGGCAGAATTCCCCTGTGCACTTAAACTGTTCTGAACATTGACTATAAGCTTTCCGGGCTGGGCTTCAAGTTCAGGGCGGGTGCTGTTTATCGTTACCCCGCTGAGCTTTTGTATGGTGAGCTTTAAAAAAATATCCGGCGTAGTAAACATCTGGCCGGATTTTACCGGGTATGGCCCCGAATATAACTTTTCGCAACCAGCCTTGCTCACCAGGATGAGGTAGTCGTCCGCGTTAATATTTGTAAATTGAAAGGCGCCGTTTGTGCCCGCAGCCGCGGTATTGACGATGGATGAATCTTTGTATTTTATCAGGATGACAGTTGCGCCTTCGGCAGATAAGTTATTCTCCGCTAATATTTTGCCTCTTATAGCCGTAACATTTACCTGCGCATGTAAATTATAAAAAAAACACGACAGGAACGCTGACAATAAGCACCCGACTAAAAACTTCATTAATAGTTTATTTAGAAAATATCTATAAAATTATCCTTTAATTAAATCGCCCACAATATACCAACAATAATTTAGCCGATAAATTTAATGATCGAAATATTATAGCAATTACACCAATGAGACTATTGTACATATCAATTAGCGTATTATCTATACCAATAAGCATATTGTCTGATTTCACTAAAATATGCCTGTATAGTCGGCAAATGATACAGTATTTAAGTATCAGGCAGTATACATATTTCGTCCTTTGAAAATTATAAAAATTCAAAAAATAGATTTCTTTTCAATATTGCTTTAAATTTACCGCGGCCAAAGGGCCAAAAAATTAATGAATTTTAGTTTGCCACAATTACGCACCGTTAATGTTACCCGTTATGTTACGCCATTGCGCGAAGGCGGCTCTTTACCGGCCATAGCCGAAGCGGATGACGGTTTTTTATATGTACTGAAATTCCGCGGTGCGGGACAAGGCGGCAGGGCATTAATAGCAGAATTGATCGGCGGCGAAATTGCGCGCGCGCTCGGCCTTAAAGTGCCTGAGATTGTTTTTGCCAACCTGGACGAAGCTTTTGGGCGCACCGAGCCTGATGAAGAAATTCAGGACCTGCTGAAAGCCAGCGTTGGCTTGAACCTGGCCCTGCACTATCTTTCGGGCGCCATTACGTTCGACCCGGCAATTACCCGGCTGGATGCAAAACCCGCTTCGCAAATTGTTTGGCTCGATTGCTTGTTAATGAATGTTGACCGTACGCCGCGTAATACCAATATGCTTACCTGGCATAAAGAATTATGGCTGATAGACCATGGCGCCGCCTTGTATTTCCATCACTCATGGGATAACTGGCGCGAACAGGCCAAACGCCCGTTTGTTCAAGTAAAAGACCATGTATTATTACTACGGGCTACCGAATTGGAAGCGGTTGACACGGAATATAAAGCCATACTTACTATTGAACGCATCAAAGCAATAACAAGCCTGATACCTGATGAATGGTTGACCGGCGAAGCCGCTTTCAGGTCGCCTGAGGAATACAGAGACGCTTATGCAGAGTTTTTGCTGACCAGGATAGCCCATTCAGAAATTTTTATAAAAGAAGCCCAGCATGCAGCAGGAATACTTATTTGAATATGCGGTGATCCGCGTTGTGCCAAGGGTTGAGCGCGAAGAGTTCCTGAATATCGGGGTAATTGTTTTTTGTGCAAAACAAAAATTTCTACGGGCAAGATATATGCTTAACGAAGCCCGGCTAAATGCTTTTGCACCAGCCCTGGACATTGCCGAACTAAAAGAGCATATCTGCTCTATGGAACGGATCTGTATAGGCGATATAGACGCAGGCCCCATCGGGAAAATGGATACTGCGTCCCGCTTTCGCTGGCTCACGGCTACCCGCAGTACCATTGTGCAAACCTCAAAAGTTCACCCCGGTTTTTGCAAAGACGCCGGTGAAACGCTGGATAAGCTGTTTGGCCAATTGGTTCTCTGATAAAGCAATAAGTTTTGAAGCCAGAAGGCTAATTATTTCTTCCTTTTCTCTTCAATTTCTGTCTCTATCCTCACTTTTTTTAAATCAATCCTAACCAGTGCGAACAAACTCATATACACATTAGCAACAAATACCAACGCAAAACCGGCTATCAAATAGCCCCGCCAGTCGGTCAGCAACAACTGAAAACGAGTGATAAACAACATGATGGCGACGATGTAATGGCTAAAACAATACTCGCAGGTAAACAGGTAAAAAAACTTGCGCTCGGCAATGGTTTTGCCGTTGTGGCAACGTCTTGAGCAATACTCACGCGGTTCTCGAAAAACTTCTTCGTGGGTTACCGTCCAGGCGATACAGGCTATAGGGATAGCCAGGATAAATAACCAGGTTATTTGAGTGCTTAGTTCCATACCCTATTAATGCTGAATTGCATAAAAGGTTTTCAGTTATAAAAAACGGTGATTCAGGCAAAATGAAAGTTATTAAAAAAGGGTAGTGTCTCAGTTTGATTTTTTTTCTTTCTACGCTTGAAAACTAATTTCTAGTAGTAAAATTGGCCGACCGTTTAAAAAAACTTATTCATACATTTAAGTCACTTAACAAGTAGCTTTTTAAACAATAATTTAAGTTGGAAATTCTCCCAGATGTAAAAGAAATTGCTAAAAAAT
>NZ_CAIWNH010000043.1 GCF_903913935.1 uncultured Mucilaginibacter sp. | reverse complement strand
GCTAGAAACCCTTTGCTTATCAACTGAAAAAATTCACCCAAGCCATTATATTGTTTTGGTAGTTATTGAAAAAAAATATGTTACACTGCATTTCTTTCCAATTTATACACATTCCCATCTTTTCAATGAACTTCTGCCCGATTAGTTTGCCTGCAAAAAGTGAAGTCATGTTTCAATTTTAAAAACAAAGTTAACAACCTATTTGTGCAGTCAGCAGATATAATTAAAAGAGGTTTGAGCTTTAGCAAGATGCGCTATTCAGCAGGGTTAAACGACATTGGCTTCAGTGTAAAATCTTAAAAACCAGTTCCTTCATCAAACCGCCGTGGTCGGTGATTGAGTCAACGCCTTTACTTTTTACATCGTATTCACGCAGGTAGCTGATGATCTGCATGGTTTTGCCGTAGTTGTAACTCCTGGCAGCCTGTTCATAATCCTTGATAAAATAGGGGCTTACACCTAATTCGCGCGCCAGGTTTTGGGGCGACTTGTCTTTTACATAATGATATACCAGCACCTTGCTGAAAAAGTTATTCAGGTTTCCCAATACCAGCACAATTGGGTTGGCCTTGGGATTTGCCTCGAAATAGTTAATGATCTGGTTAGCTTTGAAAGCATCTTTTTTCCCGAGGGCTGCCTGCAGCTCAAATACATTATATTCTTTACTGATGCCGATATTATCCTGGATCAGTTTAAGGTTGATCTCCTGCCCTGCCGATATGTTCAACATGAGTTTTTCAAGCTCGTTGGCGATCTTTGAAAGGTCGTTCCCTAAATATTCCGCGAGCATTAAGGATGCCTGCTGGTTTATTTTATAACCTTTTCCGGCAATAAAATCCTCTATCCAGGCCGGCACTTTACTATCATAAAGCGCCGCAGATTCAAATATCAAACCGCTTTTTTCAATTGCTTTATAGGTTTTCTTTCTTTTATCGAACTTACCGTATTTATAACAAAATACAAGGATTGTACTTGACAAAGGGTTTTCGAGATAGCTTAATAGCGGATTAATACCTTTTTTATCCGCATCATCATTTCCCCATTTCATATCCTGGGCCTCTTTTACCAAAACAACCTGGTAATCGGCCATCATGGGGTAACGTTTGGATGCGTTTAATACAGACATGATATCCGTATCCTTACCATAAAATACCGTTTGATTAAACCCTTTCTCTGCGTCAGAAAGCAGTTTATGTTCTATAAAATCGCTTACCAGGTCGATATAATAAGGCTCTTCCCCATGCAACAGGTAAATAGGTTTGTATTTCCGGTTTTTTAAGTCTTTCAGTAATTCGGTAGCCGTCATTTCACCGGCAAATTACGGAAATTTATTATGAAAAGTCATTGGTTATCGGTCATTAGTCATTGGTTAAAATTATGACTAATCGAATTTTCAATCGCCACCCATCATTAGGATTGTACTGTTAAATTGATCATTTTCGCATCATGGATTTGTTGGTTCCACTGCAATTACCGCCCTACCCTTTTAAAATTACCGATCAAAACGGGCAATTGATATTGTTCGACCCGATCAGAAAAAAAAATATTGTCATTACGCCGGAGGAATGGGTGAGGCAGCATTTTGTGCAGTACCTTATCAACCAAAAAAAATACCCAAAAACGCTTATCAAACTGGAAGGCGGGCACAAGCTGAACGGGATGGCCAAACGATCGGATATCGTGGTTTATAACCCTGCAGGCGAGAAAATATTACTGGTTGAATGCAAAGCGCCTTCGGTAAGCATTGATCAAAAAGTTTTCGACCAGATAGCCCGTTATAACATGGTGCACAAGGTAAAGGTAATTGCGGTTACCAATGGCTTACAGCATTATTATTGCCTGATAGATTTTGAGGCTGTGAATTATAAATTTATAGAGGAATTGCCCACCTACGCTCAAATGTGATCAATGAACTGCTGCAACCAGGTTTTGGATCTTTTCAAGCAATTCTTCAGGCTTAAACGGTTTTGAAACGTAATCATTCATACCTGCCTTTAATACCTGTGCTTTAATATCGTATAAAGCAGCTGCAGTAAGGGCAATAATAGGCGTAAGCGCTTTCCTTGGATCCGGTAGCTTGCGGATCTCCATCGCGGCATCAAATCCATTCATCACCGGCATTTGCAGGTCCATTAAAATAATATCAAAATCGCTTTCTTTGGCAATTTCTATCACATGCTGCCCGTTATTGGCAATAACAGGTTTTATTCTCCATTTAGAAAGCAGCTTCTTCATCAACAACACATTAACCGGGTTATCTTCAGCAATCAGCATTCTCAAATTCTCAAAAGATTCAGCGTAGTTAAGCAATGTATTTTTGTCATCAGTATCATCAATAGCCGTAGCAACCGGAAAATCCATACTGAACGAAAACTCCGAACCGCGACCTACTTTACTGGTAACATACATCTGCAGCCCCTGCAATTCAAGCAGTCGCTTTACAATGGCAAGGCCCATTCCGGTACCTCCGTATTGCCGGGTTGTGGTTATTGATTCCTGCGTAAATGGTTCAAAAATACTCTCAAGGTTTCGCTGATCTATGCCTATCCCGGTATCCTTAACCACAAAATTCACTGTAATGTTATTACCCTGGCTCTCGTGAAAAGATGCTTTGATCCAAATATTACCGGCTTTCGTAAATTTGATGGCGTTACTAACAAGATTAAATAATATTTGTCCCAACCGGGTAGGATCGCCCATCAGTGTTTTCTCGCTTAGCAAAGGGTCTATTTTAATCATAAACTCCAACCCTTTTTGATCTGCTTTGATTTTCTCCGAGCCGCAAATATTTTCAACAACTTCAACAAGATTAAACCTTGTTTTTTCAAAAATAACTTTCCCCGCCTCTATCTTATTAAAATCAAGTACATCATTTACGATTGCCATCAGGTTATTGGCCGAAAATTTTAAAACATCAAGGTTTTCCACCTGGTCCGGCCTGGGCTTCGCCATCAGCATTACATTGCTCATACCAATAATCGCATTGAGCGGGGTCCTGATCTCATGCGACATGGTGGCCAGAAATTCGGATTTTATCATAGATGATTTTTCCGCCTTTTTAATAGCCAGTTCAAGTTCAGCATTCAGTTCTACCTGTTTTTCACCGTTTTCTTTTAACTCCCGGATATTATTTAAAAATGCCCCGTAAAAATGGCTGTGAATATAAATGATCAATATAAAATTGGCAAAAATGCTGATAATGATAGTCGACTGGTCAACCGACTCAGGGCGAAGAGCAATGGAATAGTTACCATTGTAGGAGATCAGCAAAAAAACCATTACGGGCACAAGGTTCAACAATGAGTATAATAAACCCCATCGCTGCCCGATCATGTAATAACTGAACAGTATAACTAATAAAATTACCTGTACCGTAATAATATCAACCTTCTGCATGGCAATAAAAACATTATTAAGGTTGATAATGGTAGCAATAATAAGCACGGCATGCGAAATTTGCTTCCAGTTGGCCCGGTAGGTAAGGTATTTAAACAATACCAATAACGACACGAGCAGAATACCGGCAGTAATGGTGAGCAAGGCCTGGCGTTGGAAATAAACACTTATAAAAAGGCCGAATACAGCTACTCCCACTATCCAGAAGCCATAATAAAGCAAACGTATCCGTGCCTGGTCAAGAAGAGATTGATCCTTTGAAAGAATATTATTAAGTGAAAAGTTAAAAAAACTTACTTTCCTGTTCATTAAGAAATGGCCTAAATGTTAAGTTTAAAATCTGCAATTAAATTTCAGCAATACAAGGCCATGCCCATTGGGCGCCCTGCTTCATCTATAATTTATCACAGTTTCAAATGCAATTAACAAGCCAAAGCTTCTAAATTCTCTTCAATGATCTTCAACTTAGCTTCGGCATCGGCTTTTTTCCTTAACTCAACCTCTATGATCTCAGGTTTCGCGTTGCTCATAAACCTTTCGTTCCCTAACTTTGAGTTAACTGACCGAAGGAACCCTATAAAATATTCCCGGTCTTTTTTAAGCTTTGCGCTCTCGGCAACCGGGTCCAAGGTTTCATTTAAAGGAACATAAAACTCGTCTGTTGATACCATAAAACTCACTGCACCAACTATTTTATCAGTAACAATATTGAAGTTATCTAGATTAGCTGATTT
>NZ_CAIWNH010000042.1 GCF_903913935.1 uncultured Mucilaginibacter sp. | reverse complement strand
GATTATCGTTATTGATCACAACAATCATTTTGTTCCTTATTTTTCGTTCAGGTTACCCGGTTATTTTCCCGGTAATAGTAGTGTTGCTTGGGGTAACTTGGGCACTTGGGATCCTTGTACTGGCGCATTACGAGATCACGATACTTACTGGTTTAATACCTGCTTTAATGGTAATTATAGGCGTACCAAACAGCATCATCATCCTTAACAAATATTATTACGAATTTGGGCATAATGGCGATAAGTTAAAATCACTAAATATTGTTATTGAAAAAGTAGGGATAACTACTTTTATTGCCAACATTACAACAGCGATAGGCTTTGGTGTATTATATTTTACCAACAGCGAATTATTAACCCAGTTTGGCCTGGTGGCTGCATTAAGTATAATGGCCACATTTACCCTGTGTATTGTTTTGGTGCCTATTATATTTAGCTTTTTGCCCGCCCCCAAACCAAAACTTACTAAGATCAAAGATCGCAGGCTGATGCAAGCTGTATTAATAAGCCTTGATCAACTGGTGCACTCCCATCGTAAAGCAATTTATGGGATTACACTGGCAATTGTAGCCATATGTTTTTACGGCATGTTCAGGATCAATGTAAACAGCTATGTGGTTGACGATCTGCCTAAGAAAAGCAATACCTTAAGCGACCTTAAATTTTTTGAATCGAACTTTAAAGGCGTTTTACCCCTTGAGGTAAGTATCGATACCAAACGTAAAAACGGGGTAATGAATGATGTCACCATCAGGAAGGTTGAAAAGCTCGAGAACTTGATTTCTTCCTACCCTGAATTCAGCCGTTCATTATCATTGATACAAGGGCTTAAATTTTCAACTCAGGCTTTTTATGGGGGCAGCCCGGCTTATTATCGCCTGCCGCAGGGTTTTGAAGATGGTTTCATCTTAAGTTATGCCAGTCACTCAGGTAAAAGCAATACTGTTTTGCGTAATTATCTGGATAGTAACAAGCAATTTACCCGTGCAAGTTTTGAGATGGTTGACGTAGGCTCAAACCGGATGAATAAAGTGATCGCCAATTTGCAGCCGCGGATCGACTCCATATTCAATCCCCAAAAATACCATGTAGAGCTTACCGGGTCAAGCATAATTTTTATAAAGGGGGCTAATTACATGGTCAAAAACCTCTACCAGAGCCTTGCGCTGGCCATTTTATTGATTGCCGGCGTAATGTGGATCTTGTTCAGAGGGGTGAAGATGGTTGCCATTTCACTGCTGCCCAACCTTATTCCGCTGATCATTACGGCAGGTATAATGGGGTTTTTTGGTATCCCGCTAAAACCATCAACCATCCTTATTTTTAGTATAGCGATGGGCATCTCCTCTGACCAAACTATTTATTTCATTACCCGTTACCGGCAGGAACTGCGTTATACAAAAAAAGGTATATCAAGGATCGTTTCAGATACCATTCGCGAAACCGGGATAAGTATGATCTATGTTGCCATCGTACTATTTTTCGGATTTGGCATATTCGCCTTTTCCACTTTTGGAAGTGTGAGTGCATTGGGCGTTTTATTGTCAGTTACTTTATTGGTAGCTATGATAAGCAATCTTACCCTGTTGCCCGCATTTTTACTGAGCTTGGAACACCGGGAACAGAAGAAGGAAAAAGGTTGATTGAGTGAGTTTTGATTAAGCTAAAAACATGGACTTAAAACTTGACAATAAAGTAGCCGTTGTATTAGCCGCCTCAAAAGGTCTGGGCAAAGCCATTGCTGCGGCATTATCTGCAGAAGGCGCGAGGGTAATCATCGGTTCGCGCGATGCCAGAGAATTGGAGCGGACTGCCAAAGAAATTACCACCATTACGGGCAATGAAGTAACTGCCATGGCAATTGATGTTGGGGATGCTGACCGTGTTGCCGGTTTTACTGAAAAAGTTGCAGTGGCATACGGCAAAATTGACATCCTGGTTAATAACAGTGGCGGGCCACCATTTAATAAATTTGAGAATTTTGATGATGAGGCCTGGCAGCAGGCTTTTAACCTTACCCTGCTAAGCTTTGCACGTACCAGCCGACTGGTATTACCCCATATGCAAAAAACAGGCAGCGGCCGCATCATCAATATTATCAGCGGTTCGGTAAAATCAGTATTGGCAAATTCAGTTCTTTCAACCAGTATGCGCATGGGCGTTGTCGGCATGGCCAAATTAATGGCGGATGAATTGGGGCCATATAACATTACCGTAAACAATGTAGCCCCCGGCATGATCCTTACTGACAGGCTTAAACATACGCTGCCAAAAGACGCAGACCCCGAACTCGCTTTAAAAGAAAGGGCCAAAAACATCCCGCTCGGCCGCATCGGCAAACCCGAGGAGCTGGCGGCGCTGGTTACCTTTTTAGCGTCAGAACAGGCGGCTTATATCAGTGGCACCACCATACAGGTTGATGGCGGCGCAAACAGAGGGATTTTTTAACCCTATGCTGTCAATTTCTCATGGTAATGTTTTGGATATGCAACATTTTG
>NZ_CAIWNH010000041.1 GCF_903913935.1 uncultured Mucilaginibacter sp. | reverse complement strand
CCTATGCCAAGGGTTCTGCCCTTAAACTCCCGAAATATCAGAGGAAAGCACCTTCGAAAAAAGAACTGGTGGGGGTAGATATTTTTGTTCATCATTCCGGCAGCAGCCCTGATAACCTTGCTAAAATAATGCAGCAAATAGAGGAGGTATGCGAGGTAAAACTCACTATGATAACCAACCGGGGTATCAAGGTATGGCCCGAGGGTTTTGAAGAAACATTTTGCACGGATCACTGGCGGTGTAGGTTTAAACCGGCAGATGGCCATATACTGGATAAAATTCTGATCTCGCAAATACTCTACCAGGCGGATAACCTCAAAATCGATACCATCAAGACCGAGAACTTATATGATTTTGATGGCAAACCTTGTTATGCTCTTGGACAAGGCCAATAGTTGAAATAAGTACCATTTTAAGATGTTGTATAACCCCAGGCTACTATGGAGAGTGCGCAAAATTTTACACTGATAAACGGGGTATTTACCCCTGAAGAAGGGCGAAGCTTGCTGATGAACCTGCTGATGAGCAAAGAAAAGTATCACGGCGTGGAAGAATTCAGCAATAAAATAAGATTCGGCAAAGATGAATCGAATCATGAAACGCGAATCAAGGAGTTGCAAACCATAATGGAGGCAGTAAAGCACACTTCGGAATTTGCGCTACAACAGCAACTTAATCTGGAAATACGCAGCACGATTGAAGTAAAAATCATTAAATAAGTCAATAAAGGGTGCAGTAGTTGCTATGATGAGCATTTTTAAAGGCAGAAAGCTGGTAATCGCTACCAAGCATGGAAAGGAAGAGGTAATTGCCCCGGTGTTAGAGAGTCGGTTGGAAGTAGAATGCTTTGTACCAGACAACTTCGATACCGACTCGTTGGGGACTTTTACCGGCGAAGTGGAAAGGGCAACGGACCCATTAACTACCGCCAGAAAAAAATGCCTGCTGGCAATGGAAATCAGCAATTGTGATTTAGCAATAGCAAGCGAAGGTTCATTTGGTGCGCATCCAACCATCCCCTTTATTCCAGCTGATGATGAATGGATGTTCTTCATGGATAAAAAAAATGGTCTGGAGATTTACGCGAGGGAACTTAGTACGGAAACTAACTTTAGCGCCCAGGCTGTTAAAAGCAAAGAGGAGTTGATATACTTCGCCGAGAGGGCAAAGTTCCCCTCGCATGCCTTAATTCTCCGGAAATCGCATGAAGAGAGTATTGATATTATCAAAGTTATAAAGGATTGGGTTTTCTTGGATAAGTCATTTACGGGTATAAATAAAAAATACCAGGAAGTATTTGTTGAAACCGATATGAGAGCTATGTATAATCCTACCCGCATGGCTGTTATTTCAATGGCGGCGGAAAAATTAGCAGCTAAGATCAGCACATGCTGTCCAAAGTGCAACACACCGGGTTTTGGTATTATGGATGCAAAACTTGGCCTTCTTTGCGAATGGTGCGGTACTCCCACGCGATCGGTATTAAGCTATATCTACCGCTGCACTAAATGCAGCTTTACTAAAGAAGATTTATACCCCAATAAGAAAAAAGTTGAGGAGCCGAGGTTTTGTGATATATGTAATCCCTGATATTTTTTATGGCCGATAAAACACTGATTAAGGACGCCTCGATTGTAAATGAGGGAAAGATTAACGTAGGTGATGTACTTATAGAAGGAGAACTAATTGCTGAGATCGGAACCATCAGCCGTTCAAGTGATTTCCGGGTTATTGAAGCGAAGGGAAAATTTCTTTTACCAGGTATAATTGATTCGCATGTTCATTTCCGGGATCCCGGCCTTAATCATAAAGGTGAGATTTTTACGGAATCCCGTGCAGCGGTAGCTGGTGGTGTTACAACATT
>NZ_CAIWNH010000040.1 GCF_903913935.1 uncultured Mucilaginibacter sp. | reverse complement strand
GACATTGCCGTCAGCCTTGGCATTACCCCAATAAACGTGCGTGTGCGGATAAACCGCCTGAAAACTAAATTAAAAGAGATCGTTAATACTATAAATTATGAATATAGATGAATTAAAAGATGCCTGGAAAAATGATGAACCAAAAGGCATGAATTTTCGGGCAGAAGCCGCAATGACAGGTAAAACCACTTCGGCTATTGGCCGGATACGTAAAAACATGAAGACAGAGTTTATAGCAGTGCTGATATCGTATACCATGTTTACCGCGCTGATGTTTTATGGACTGCAATCCGTCCTCTTTTTCAACCTTGCAAGCATTTTTATGTTCATCATCATTGTGCTGAATAGCTTTTACTATTTCCGGTTTTACGTTTTCTACAAATCCATAAGCCGTTATGACCTCAACATGCAAAATAGCATACGCAAGATCACGTACGAGCTGGAACTTAACGCCGAGATTTACAAAACCTATAATTTTTGCGTCACCCCCTTAGCGGTATTGATAACTTTTATTTTACTATGCGGTAACCGGGGAATTGGATTTATACGATACCTTTTGGCCTCCAATGTTTTTACCTCACCCTGGAATTTACCCATCGCTTTTGCAGTAATATTAATCTCATTCATCATCACCTATATCTGCATTAACCATCATGTACGTACCCAATACGGAAAGTATATTAATGAACTTAAACAGGTAATGGATGATTTGGGGAGTGAAGGCTAAACGAAAGATGCCTTATTTTTCATAAAACTCAATAGGCAATCCATCCGGATCAGCAAAGAAGGTAAAACGTTTACCGGTAAATTCATCAATCCTGATGGCCTCGACGGTTACGCCGACCGCGTGCATATGACTTACCGACTCATCCAAATTATCTACTTCAAAAGCCAAATGACGTAAACCAGCAGCTTCCGGCCTTGATGGCCGGGATGGGGTTTCTGGAAATGAAAAAAGCTCGATCTGGTATTGGTTTCCCACTTCCAGGTCGAGCTTATAGGAGTTTCTTGCTTCGCGATAATCTTCGCTAATGATCTTTAAACCGAGCATTTCGCTGTAAAAATGCTTCGACTTTTCATAGTCAGAACAAATGATTGCGATATGGTGAACCCGGTTAAGCTTAAGCATTTATGCACCTAAAATTTCATGCAGCACATTGTCATAAACCATTTTCACATCCGTAATATTGCCGAATTGTTCTTCATCTATAGTAAGATCACCATTGGTCACCAAACCTAACAACGTAAAATCAACTTCGCTGGTGGCCATCAGTTCAATAAATCGTTCGTGATCAGCAGGACTAACGCTTACTGCCACCCTACCCTGTGCTTCACCAAAAAGGAAGGCATCTTTGCGGATAGCGATGTCCGATTCAATTTCAAATCCAAAACCATTTGGTAATGATGATTCCACCAAAGTGATGTACAATCCTCCATCCGACACATCATGTGCAGACTGGATCACTTTACTTTTGATCAGTTGTTTGATCACCTGGTGCATATCATATTCTTTATCCAGGTCAAAATACGGAGCAGGTGCCGCAAGTATTTTGTGATAAGATGCCAGGTATTGTGATGAAGCAATATCGTTAACCGACTCACCGATCAGATAGATCAGGTCGCCAGGCTTTTTAAAATCTGAAGTCATCAGATCCGAAAGATCGTCCATTACCCCAAGCATACCGATAGTAGGCGTCGGGAATACCGGGCCTTCGTCTGATGACTGGTTATAAAAACTCACGTTACCGCCGGTTACCGGTGTTTCAAACTTGCGGCAGGCTTCACCCATACCCTTTATAGCGCCAACAAACTGCCAGTAAACTTCGGGTTTGTAAGGATTGCCAAAGTTAAGGCAATTGGTGATGGCAACAGGTTCGCCACCCGCACAGGTAATGTTTCGCGCTGCTTCAGCAACTGCGATAGCAGTACCTTTTTGAGGATCGGCATATACATAGCGTGATTGACAATCAACAGTGATCACAATCGCTTTATCGGTATCTTTAACCGCGATAACAGACGCGTCGCTGGGCCGGTTGGTGGTCATGGTTGACGTACCGATCATAGAATCATATTGATCTGTAACCCACCTTTTTGATGCAATATTAGGGTGGCCGATCAAATGTTCAGCAACTGCTATAAGGTCAGCTGGTTCCTCAACATCATCTATATTAAATTGTTGATTTTTTTGAAAATATGCAGGTTCGCGGTATTCACGTTCATAGATCGGAGCGCCACCTCCTAATACGAGGTCGTCAGCAGGTACATCGGCCACCAGTTCGCCATTCATGTAATATTCCAGGCGCTTGGTATCGGTTACTTCGCCAATGATCGCGCAGTTCAGATCCCATTTATCAAAAACTGCTTCAACTTCTTTTTCTCTACCCTTGTAAACCACGATCAGCATCCGTTCCTGAGATTCGGAAAGCAATATCTCGTAAGGTTTCATGTGTTCCTGGCGCATAGGCACTTTATCCAGGTATATTTTCATCCCGTGTTCGCCTTTTGCTGACATTTCGGAGTTAGAGCAAATGATCCCGGCAGCGCCCATATCCTGCATGCCAACTACGGCACCTGTTTTTATAACCTCCAAAGTTGCTTCAAGCAATAGTTTCTCCTGGAAAGGGTCACCCACCTGTACAGCAGGAAGGTCGTTGACAGAATCTTCAGTAATATCTTTGGATGCAAAGGCGGCGCCATGGATACCATCTTTACCCGTCGCCGAGCCGACAATATAAACCGGGTTACCCACGCCATAAGACGTTGCCGAAACCGTTTCGCCTGCTTTTACAATACCTGCAGAAAAAGCGTTTACCAGCGGGTTAACGTTATAACATTCGTCAAAAAACAATTCACCTCCCACCGTTGGGATGCCAAAAGCATTGCCATAGTGACTAATACCTTTTACCACACCTTTTATTAACCATTTGGTACGGTCAAGCGAAAGATCGCCGAAGCGCAGGGAATTTAGTTGGGCGATTGGCCTTGCCCCCATCGTAAAAATATCGCGATTGATACCTCCTACGCCTGTTGCAGCACCCTGGTAAGGCTCCAATGCAGACGGGTGGTTATGCGATTCTATTTTAAACGCACAGCCTATGCCACCGCCCAAATCAACCAAACCAGCATTTTCTTCACCGGCTTTGGCCAGCATACGCGGGCCGTCTTTAGGCAGTGTTTTTAACCAGGTAATGGAGTTTTTATAGGAACAATGTTCGCTCCACATTACCGAGAAAATAGATAACTCGGTAAAGTTAGGCACACGTCCTAATATTTCTATAATTCTGTCAAATTCTTCGGGTAATAAACCAAGGTCTTTGGCTGTTTCAACGGTTGTTAATTGCAGGTGCTCCAATGTAATGTTGTTTTCTGAAAGGATGCACAAAATTAGGAAAAAAGCT
>NZ_CAIWNH010000039.1 GCF_903913935.1 uncultured Mucilaginibacter sp. | reverse complement strand
CAACGTCTTTTCGTTTACCGTCTTCGGCAAAGGTAGTGGTAAGCTGCCAGTTCAAAGTGTTCCGGGTATGGGCCCAGTTTGCTGATATATACAGTTTGGCCGGGAAATTATTGACCGTACCAGATACGGTACCGCCCGACCATGGTCCCGGTATCCTTTTATCCCATAATGGTCCGCCCCTTCCTACCGGGCGAATCCGATAGAGTACATATCCCCTGTCATATACAATTGGCAGCCTGTAAAACAATTGCTTAAGTACTATTCTCGTGGCATTTTCAGCAAAGTCGTATCGTATGGCCGATTGGGGCAGCGGGGTGCCATCCGTACTATAGTCATCAACATATAAAATTTCAAGTTCATAATCCTCCGCATATGGAACTAAGGGCCAGCTGATAACCAGTTCGTTAGAGATACCGTCGACGCAATTGCCCGAAGTGACCGAAACCGGCAGGTTTAAATTTGGCTGGACATAATGTGTTTGGGTGATGCTGAGGTTCAACTCTACGATCCTGCTTACCGCGGTGTATAGGTCAGTACCCGCCGGCGGCGTGCCGGTTAAAGTAACCGACTGAATGGTATAGGTTGAGTTGTACGCGTTTGAGTAACTAAAAAAATCAATCCGCTGGCTGCTGCCCTGCGTATGATTGTTGATATGCAATTCCACGATCTGAGAACTAAAAGCGGCGCTGCCCAATAGCTGGTATTTAAGTTCGCCTTTAATGGTCAAATCATATTCAAAATTTACCGGGAGATCGGTAGTTTCATATTGATAAAGCTCCAGCGTATTTGCAAATGCGTAAAACTCCTGGCCCGAATTTACCTGCGCTGCCCAGTTTACACTGCCCGGCGCGGTTGCCTGCATTACCGGCTGGTTGGTGTTATTATTGACGATAAAATTGATCCCGTTAAAGGGGAAATTGATTTTAGGCCCCGTACCCCCAAAAAGGGCTGTAAAGCTTAAAGAAAAAAGAATGAAGAGCAGGTTTCTTTTCATTGTTTTCCGGGTATTAATTTTATCCGATAGCCTTTATATTTTTCGGACGGTGCAATATTGACGGCATTTATGTTGATAAAGTCGCTTAGCGTTCCTGAATTATTTTGACCGGTATCGGGCAGGTATTCATAATCTACTTTGATGATTACGGTTGGGACGGTTGCCTGCCCGGCTTTTTTTAACGTGCGTACAAGCGGGTGATTTGCGGCCATAAACACGAGGAGCGATTTTATTTGATGTGCTTTTAAATCCAATAGCAATATTGCCGAAGTTATCCCGGCTTTTCCCCCGGACAGTTCCCAAGCGATAAAGCCGTTAGGCTCAACTTTTTTGATGAATGAGGTAAATCCCGAAAAGCCCTGGCTGAATACGGCTTTCAGTTGGGTGGAATCGATTTTCGCTGTTTTCGAGACGATCATATACCCGCCTGCCTGGTTTAGTTTTACCATATAGCCGCTGTCGCTGAACGATTCTAAACCATTCCCTTTATAATCAATAGCGGTATAATTCCGGGTGATCATGATCACTGATGAGTCGGCCGGGTGTGTCATTGCCGAATCGGCGTAATAGAAATATTTCTGAGCGACGGTGATCTTCGACTGGCTGAAAAACCAGTTATTCACTCCGTTAAATTCGTTCAAAAACAGGGCCTTTTGCGCTATCGCGGCAACAGGTATCGTCATAAAAAAAAGGCAGATCAGTTTTTTCATGGCGCTTTATAGGTTGAACTACGGGCTTCTTTTGTTGTGAGCACTCCCTGCTCGGTTTCTTTGCTTATTGATTGCACGTTGTTTTCACCGTCGTAATTATATTTGGTGAAGTAGTTGTTTTCGTCGTTGGTGAAAGTTAGTTTTTGGGTGTTCCTGTCATAAACATAGGTGGTCATTTTCCCATCAGCAGGATATATCCTTATATCGTCGAAATAGGTGTCGTGAGTGCCTTTGTTAAATACCAGGGTTAGGTTGGTAGCAGTTGCAGACACCGTAAATTCGCCGTAAATACGCTGCCATCCGTCGATAATGTTTCCCGATGTGTTAAATGTTGCATTGTCAACCGTTATGGAAGGGTCATTAAAAGTGTAGGCAAGTTCGTTACCGGTTTCCCTTACCCATGCCGATATAATATATTTCTTGCCTTTTGTGGGCCTGAATATGCCGGTGCAGCAAATAGGTTCCT
>NZ_CAIWNH010000038.1 GCF_903913935.1 uncultured Mucilaginibacter sp. | reverse complement strand
TTTTCAGTAAAGAGGTTTATCATCTTATCTGAACAAAATGTTCTTGCGCCTTGTTTGATTTCCTCATATTCACCCATTAGCTCAGGATTAGATAACAATGCTTGAAAAAACAATTCTCTTTGTCACTATAAAAAAAACACATACTTTTGTCGGATACCCGAAACAAACATATTTTTCATATTTGATGCCTGCATCTATATCCGAAGATTCAATATTTAGCCAGCTTGAGGCATACGGTCACAAAAAGATCGTTTATTGCAGCGACCCTGAAACAGGTCTGCGGGCGATTATAGCGATTCATGATACCACGCTTGGGCCTGCGCTTGGCGGAACACGTATGTGGGCATATAAAACGGAAAAGGATGCTTTGCAGGACGTATTGAGGCTATCCAAGGCGATGACCTATAAATCATCCATTGCAGGGCTCAACCTGGGCGGTGGCAAAGCAGTCATCATTGGCGATTCGCATAAGGATAAGTCTGAGGCTTTGCTCCGTAAATTCGGGCGTTTTATAAAAAACCTGAACGGTGAATTTATAACCGCCGAAGATGTGGGCACCAATCCAAGGGATATGGAGTATATCCGGATGGAAACACAGTATGTTACCGGCGTACCTGAAACCATTGGCGGTAGCGGTGATCCTTCACCTATCACTGCTCTGGGTGTTTTTATGGGCATAAAAGCTTGTGTAAAGGAATATTACGGTAATGATAGCTTAACCGGCAAGTCAATTATCGTACAGGGTACGGGCCATGTGGGTGAAAAACTGATAAAACTGCTGAGGGACGAAAACGCGAAGGTTTATGCGAGTGATATAAATGAGGACGCGGTAGGGCAGATCGCAAAAAAATATGGCGCCCATGCGGTATCCAACAATTCAATTTTTGATATTGATGCAGATATTTACGCGCCCTGCGCTTTAGGGGCCACGATAAATAGTGAAACAATAAAAAAGTTAAAATGTAATATAATTGCCGGATCGGCGAATAACCAATTGGAGGATGAAACAGTGCATGGACGCCTGTTGTTGGATAAAGGTGTTTTGTTGGCCCCTGATTATGTGATCAATGCCGGCGGAATAATAAATTGTTACTCAGAATTAATGGGTTTTAGCAAGAAACGTACCATGCAGCTAACGGAGAATATATATGAAGCTACCCGGAATGTTTTAAAGCTTTCAAAAGCCGAAAACATTTCAACTATTGAAGCAGCAAATAAAATTGCTGAAAAAAGAATTGCCGATATCAAAAAAGTTAAATCAACCTATTAATTAATAATACCTGTGCACTGGATCGGGCCAGGCTAAATCGTTCTTACAACATGTTAAATCGCAGACACCTCAGGGTAAAAGTTTTACAATCGTTATATGCCTATAGCCAATCGCATAGCGGGGATTTAAAACAACACGAAAAAAACCTATTACAAAGCATTGATAAGGTATATGAAATGTATATCTGGATGCTGTCATTAATTTCTGAAGTAACAGCCTATGCATCAACAGACGCCGAAGAAAGGGCCAATAAGCACCTCCCAACAGCCGAAGACCTTAATGCAGATGTTAAAATATTAAGTAACAGGTTTATTCTTTCCCTGCAAAAAAATAAAGAGTTTTTAACAGCGTTAAAAAAGTATAAGATTGCCTGGGATTTTGAACCTGAGTTAATTAAGTCGTTGTTCATTGTGCTGAAAAACTCCGAAGAATACAAAGAGTACCTGAAAAAAACAGGCGACACGCTGCATTCTGACAAAGACATCATCAAATTCATCTTTAAAAAAGTGATCTTAAAATCGTCATTAGCCGAGCAGGTTTTTGAGGATATGTTTATTTTCTGGCCGGTTGACAAAGATGTTTTACAGGCTTTAATCGCAAAAACCTTTAAAAACTTTGCTTTTGACGTTGATGAGCAAAATAAACTGGCCGAAGTTACAGGCGATTGGGAAGAGGACAGGGAGTTTATTGTAAACCTTTTTGAGGAAACTATCAGGCATAACGACGAATACCAGCTTCTGATCACTAATAAAACGCAAAACTGGGAGCCGGACAGGATAGCAATGATAGATACCTTGCTGATGAAAATGGCGCTGGCGGAATTTATGAATTTTTCGTCGATACCGGTAAAGGTTACCATAAATGAGTACCTGGAGATTTCGAAAGAGTTTAGTACGCCAAAAAGTAATTCGTTTATTAACGGTATATTAGACAAGATTTTATCTGAATTAAAAACTCAAAATAAAATAAATAAAATAGGCAGGGGATTAATTGAATAGCAACAATGAAGAATCTTTTTTTAAGCTTAATGTCGGCCGTAATACTGTTTTCGGCCTGTAATCATGTCGAAAAAACATCGGCCAGTACTACCGGTAATGCAGGGAATGCTCCTGTCATGAAGTTTGAAAAACAAACACATGATTTTGGCAAGATCAAGGTGGCCGATATCGTCACCTACGATTTTAA
>NZ_CAIWNH010000037.1 GCF_903913935.1 uncultured Mucilaginibacter sp. | reverse complement strand
ATTTAACAACCTGTACTATCCTGAAAGCTTATCAGAACCGTCACCCTACATTGCATTGAACGAAGACGGTATTTCAGTAAACCGGGGGCTTTCGCCGAACGGCGACGGCATTAATGATATTTTGATGATAAAAGGCATCACCAGGTATCCCGACAACAAACTGATGATCATGAGCCGAAGCGGTGAACTGGTTTATGAAATTAAAGGTTACGACAACAGCAATAAGGTATTTGACGGACATTCCAATAAAACCGGGGCAATGCAATTGCCCGGCACTTACTTTTACTCGCTGGATTATTCAGCAAATGGAATAGCCAAACACAAGACAGGTTTTATAGTACTGAAATATTAAGGAAAGAGCCAGGAAGAAAGATAGTTAGAAACCTATTCCTCTTCCTCGCCCTTGATTCCTGGTTCTTGCTTCTCGCCTAATCCCTGTCCCTGCTCAGTTTGGTGATGGTTAATGGGTTTTCCATTAGTTCCAGCGTTTCGCGGCGGTGTTTTACGATATGCAACGCGGTAAATATCGCTTCGCGGAAGGATACTTCTGATGCCTTGTTTTGCCCGGCGATATCATAAGCGGTACCATGATCGGGCGAAGTGCGTACAAAATTTAACCCGGCAGTAAAATTAACTCCCGACTCAAAGGCTATTTGTTTAAAAGGGATCAATCCCTGGTCGTGGTACATAGCCAGTACGGCATCAAACTGTAAATAACTTCCGTTAGCAAAAAACCCATCTGCTGAATAAGGGCCAAAAGCAAGGATATTTGCATTCCGGGCTTCCTCAATAGCCGGGATGATCACATTTTGTTCTTCATCGCCAATCAGGCCGTTATCACCGGCATGCGGGTTCAAACCAAGCACGGCAATTCTCGGTTTGCGGATCCAGAAATCATTACGCAGGCTCTGGTCCATCAGCTTTAGCTTTGCCAGTATTTTTTCTAAGGTAATGCTTTCGGCAACTTTTGCCACCGGGATATGCCCGGTTACCACCCCTACACGCAGCGTATCACTCACTAAAAACATCAGCGATTCAGCAGCACCGCCACGTTCCTGCAAATATTCGGTGTGACCGGGGAATTTAAACTCCTCGCTTTGTATGGTATCTTTATTAATGGGCGCGGTAACCAGCGCATCTATATCGCCGTTCAGCAGGTCGTTGGTTGCTTTTTCAAGGGAAAGGAAGGAGTATTTACCAACAGCCGCGTTCACCACGCCGGGTTCTATCTTCACATCTTCTTCCCAGCAGTTGATCATATGCGGTTTGCGCTGGTCCTTTTTACCAGAAGCCTCAGAAGGATGGTTGATCACCGCAAAATTAAGCTCTTCGATATTGGTTGTACGGCGATAAAACGACGCTACTTTTGTATGGCCGTAAACAATTGGTGTACAATAGTCGTAAATGCGGAAATCCGCCAGGGTTTTAATAATAATTTCAAGCCCTATACCATTAACATCGCCAATACTTATCCCGATTTTTATTTTCTCGCTCATTATTTTAGGATTACACCGATTACTTTGTGATTTCACCGATTATTTTGGTCATTGCGTCATTTGGTCATTCGGTGGTGGTTTATACAAACTTTACAACATTTCAACCTTACAACATTTCAACTTCCCTTCACAAATTAAAAGATTAATTCATGATTAAAGGACAAATATGTATAATTTGCCACAATATTCGATTAATAATGACATTGGTAAGAGCAAAAAAGCACCTGGGTCAGCATTTCCTTACTGATAAAAACATTGCTGCAAAAATTGTGGAGAGCCTGCGGCCGCAAAACGGTTATAAGCAAGTGCTGGAAGTTGGCCCCGGAATGGGCATCCTTTCCGATTTTTTATTGCAGAAAACGGAGTACGAAGTTTCGCTGATCGATATCGATACGGAATCATATCAGTACCTTCAAAAAAAATACCCGGCTTTAGGTAAACGACTCATCAATGCCGATTTTTTGGAGATGGATTTTGCCGCATTTTTTACCGGGCCAATGGCCATTATTGGTAATTTCCCGTACAACATATCGTCCCAAATCCTTTTTAAAGTACTGGATAACCGGCAGCAGGTAGTTGAAGTAGTGGGCATGTTCCAGAAAGAAGTTGCCGAACGCTGCAGCGCCAAACCGGGTAGTAAGGAGTACGGCATTCTCAGCGTATTTTTACAGGCGTACTATAAAGTTGAATACCTGTTTACCGTAAAGGCCGGTGTTTTTAACCCGCCCCCCAAGGTGCTGTCAGCTGTGATCCGGCTAACCCGAAATGAAATTCCACAGCTCAACTGCGATGAAAAATTATTCTGGCAGGTAGTAAAAGCCGGTTTTAACCAGCGGAGAAAAACCTTAAGGAATGCGGTATCCTCCCTCATTAACAAAGAAAAAATGACCGATGAGCCATTGCTCGATTTAAGGGCTGAAAGGTTAAGCGTGGATGATTTTGTAAAGCTAACCAACATGATCGAGACCAACAGGTAAGCCGCGTGCGGGAAGTCAGGATTAAAACACCTGGATAGCCTCCATATGTCCGCTCAGTTCCATTTTCTTTACAGAGGCAGCCATGCGCTTGATGAAAAGATAATTGGCAGTACCGCCTATTACAGCGCCAACTACGGGCACCAGCCTTTCGGCGGTACGGGTGCCTAAAAGCAATAGCAGCTTTTCGGCGATGCCTTCCATCATGGTTTTGGATATGGCTACCCCGGCCTCCACTTTTAACGAAGTGGCTACAAGTTTCATAAAATCGTCGAATTCTATTTTATAAGTGCCCTTGTTATAGTACATAATGGCCATCGTTACCCTGAACTGCTGGGTGATCAGGTTGGCAAAATCAAAAGGAATCCCGGCGATCAGCGTAAACATACCGCCGCTACCCGAAATAACGCCCGAACCTGCTGCCAGGCAGGCGCATTGCTCAATAAACTTATCAAGCCCCATTTTGTCAACCCCTTTTTTGATGTTGAACTGGTTAATGTGGTCGAATATTTGCTTAAAACCGGCTTCCGCAAGTTTTTGCGCCTTTAATTTGATGCCCGAGCCGGCTTTTTTGAATTTGATGATATTCATGATGTTATACCTGCTATTAACGTGCCAGTTTGTAAATCCGGTATGATTGTCAGGTATTTATTATTGTTATGTTTCAGTAATAAAAGTTTGGCAATAAAATTATTGCCAGGTATTTTGACAATAAAAATTTTGTCAAAAAAATGCTTTTATAAAGTGATGGATATTAATAAAAAAGCGATCCATGGCAGTGCACCCGTATTACCGCATAGCGATGGGTTTAAGACCCATCGCTATGAAAGAGCCGGCCGTGAATTTTAAAAGTGATTTCCAACTGGATTCTAACCACCACAAGCCCTATAATTATTGTCTTATATTATACCTTTGTGCTTTTATAAATATAACATTTGAAAAATACCATCCTGATTGTTGACGATATCCACCCCATTTTTATGAAAAAGGTGGAAGCCCTTGGTTATCACTGCGATTACCGCCCATTAATAAAACCTGACGAGGCCCTGCAAATATTGGGCAATTACGAAGGCCTGGTAATGCGCTCAAAATTTAAACTGAACCGCCAGTACATTGATGCCGGTAAAAACCTGCGCTTTGTGTGCCGCGCCGGTGCCGGGATGGATAATATTGACGAAGCCTACACCGCCGAAAAAGGCATCACCCTCATTAACGCCCCAGAAGGTAACATGGATGCTGTTGGCGAACATGCAGTTGGAATGCTGTTGGCCCTGATGAATAATTTTAACGTAGCCGACGCTCAGATCCGTGCCGGAAGCTGGCAACGCGAAGCGAACCGGGGTTACGAGCTCAAAGGGAAAACCGTGGGCATTATTGGCTATGGCTTTATGGGGCATAGCTTTGCCCGCAAACTATCCGGCTTTGAAGTGAATGTGATCGCTTACGATAAATACAAAACCGGCTTCAGCGACCGGTATGCCCGTGAGGTGAGCATGGAAGAAATTGTGAAACACAGCGATGTGTTAAGCCTGCATATCCCGTTAACGCCCGAAACTGCCGGGCTGGTAAATGAAGAATACCTGTTCCATTTTAAAAAACCCATCTTCTTGATCAATACCGCCCGTGGTAAGGCGGTGCAAACCCAAGCAGTACTGAATGCCATTAAACAGGGTAAAGTTTTGGGTGCAGGGCTTGACGTGCTTGAAATTGAAAAATTCCCAACCCTTGCCGGGCAGGAGTGGTTTGACGAACTGCGCCAATCCGGTAAAGTGATTTTAACCCCGCATGTTGCCGGCTGGACATTTGAATCGTACCGCAAGATCAGTGAGGTAATGGCGGATAAATTGAAAGTCTGGAGTCCAGAGTCTTAAGTCCCAAGTCTTATTTTTTTGACTGAAGACTTTAGACTCAAGACTCCGGACTTAAAAACTCATTGTCAATCAACCTCGTCTTCCCCACTTTGGCGGCTACCAGGGCGATGATGCTTTTGGATTGTCCGGTTGCGGGGTACAGGGTGTCAGCGTCTGCAATTTCAAAGTAATCGGGCTCAACGCCGGGCTCACTGCTGATCATCCGGTCGGCTTCCCGTTTTAATCCGATAAGGTTATCCCTGCTGAAATTGTCTTTTACCCAATTCAATGTTTTTGAAAGGATAAGCGCATGCTTCCGGTCTTCGGCCGTAAGATGGATATTCCTTGAGCTCATGGCAAGGCCATCGGCTTCGCGCAAAATAGGGCACATCACCAGCTTTACCGGCATGTTTAATTGCTTTACCATATGGCTGATGATCATCAACTGCTGGTAATCCTTCTGACCGAAAAAGGCGGTGTCGGGCTTTACAATATTAAACAGTTTATAAACCACCTGGGTAACCCCCTGGTAGTGCCCCGGCCTGAATTTCCCTTCCAGCAAATGCTCCGCTTCGCCGATGTTTAAATGCCATTTCTCATTATCATCATAAATTTCACTCACCGGGGGATTGAACAAGATATCACAGTTTCCTTTTTCAAGCATTTTAATATCCGCCTCAATGGTACGCGGGTATTTCTCCAGATCTTTAGGATCATTAAACTGGCTGGGGTTTACAAAAACACTGCAAACAACCTCATCGTTGGTTTGCCGCGCCTGTTCAATTAAACTCAGGTGCCCCTCATGAAGTGCACCCATAGTAGGTACAAAACCAATGGTTTTATTTGTATCCCTTATTTCCTGCAAAAATTGCCCCAGGGAGTGCTTTGTTGTAAAAATGTTCAAATCAATAGAAATTACGAAATCCGGCAAAGTTGTACATTTCATTAAAACCTACCAAATTTAACTTGCATAATTGGTTGCCAGTTCATATAATAATGCTTATATTTGCAGACTCAAATTTATAGGCTCTTTATTTATAATTTAATACTGATTTAGTGATGGGTAAATCTAAGCTTTTGTTTATAACTCACGAAATGTCTCCTTTCCTTGAACTCTCAAAAATTTCTGAAATTACGCGCCAGTTACCACAGGCGATGCAGGAAAAAGGCTACGAAATACGTATCCTGATGCCTCGTTTCGGAAATATCAACGAGAGAAGGAACCGTTTGCATGAAGTGATACGTTTATCGGGGATGAATATCATCATCAACGATAACGACAATCCGCTGATAATTAAAGTTGCTTCTATTCCCGCAGCGCGGATGCAGGTTTATTTTTTGGATAATGAAGAATATTTTCAGCGCAAGCATTTTTTCACGGATAAAGACGGGAAATTTTATGCTGACAACGATGAGCGAATGATCTTCTTTTGCAAAGGCGCACTCGAAACTGTGAAGAAATTAGGCTGGGCTCCTGACATCATCCATTGCCACGGCTGGATGAGCGCATTGGTGCCCGCGTATTTAAAAACTACTTATAAGGACGATCCAACCTTTAAAAATTCAAAAATAGTTTACTCTATTTACGAAAACGACTTTACCACTGCAATGGATCCTGATTTGGCGCAAAAAGCGGTAATGGGCGATATGACGGAAAAACATACCGAAGTATTCACCGCGGGAACTAATTCAGCATTATATGCAGGCGCTATCCAGTATAGCGACGGATTGGTACTAGCCAGTGAAAATATAGACGAAGAAGTGTTAAATATTGTTAAAAACAGCAATAAATCGGTTTTAGAGTTCGAATCCACCGCTGATTTCGAAAATTATTACAATTTTTACGACGAAATTGCCAATGAAGAATTGGCACAAGTTGTATAAGCTTTGAGATCATATATGAAATTTTTCCGCTTAGACTTATTGACACTGTTGATAAGTCTTTTTATTTTGAATAGTTGTAAAAATCAGGATGCTGTTGGTTTGGGCGTAAGTTCAGGTCAGACAGCCAGCAACCTGATCGATACATCAACAATTGTCGTAAATACCGTCCCCGAAGATTCAGTTGTAACCTCTGGTTTGTCAAAAAGCCCGGTTAGTTGTTTTCGCGACGCCATATTCGGAAGCACAATGACTGCTTTGGCCACCGACCTGAATTTACCGGGCCAGGGAACCTATACCCCTCCTACCGGTACAGTTTATATCGATTCTGCACGGCTTGTTTTAAATTATGCCAGGGGTTTTTACGGTGATTCCATCACCTCAAAATATACCATTAACGTTTACCAGCTAAAATCACTGTTCAGAACGGATACCGGCTATTACAACACCAAAAATTTTGGTTACAGCACCACAAATTTTGCAGATTATTCTTCGCAGTCGCCAATAGGCACACTTACGTTTAATGCCAGGCCGCATGATTCCATAAAGGTTTATAATATCATTACCGGTGCGCCAGATACTTTGGTTAAAGTACCACCCCAGATCAGGATCCCGATCGATCCTTCTTTTATCAACACCAATCTTTTTGGCGCAAGTTCAACAACATTAGGTTCCAACACTATTTTCAAAACCAAGGTGAAGGGATTATTGATCAAGCTTGATTCCACAAAAACTACGGGATCCGGCGGTTCTATTATGTTCAGCAATGCAGACTCGCTGGTGGTTTATTACCGTTCGGTAGTTGGTACAACCATTGATACCGCTGTGGTTAAACTGCCTATAGTAAGCACGGCAACGTCAATTCACCATAATTACCCAGCCGCTATCCGCAACGAGCTGAATAATACAAAAAGTGGATCGCGAAATTTGTTTTATTTGCAGGGGCCTATTGGATTAAGGGCTAAGGTAAGTTTTCCGCACCTTTTGCAAAATTTCAGGGCGAGCCTTTTAAGCAACAACCAGGATGTTGTTATCAACCGTGCCGAACTGGTGGTAACACCGCAGCCGGGTACCTATATCCCTTTTGCGCCAATTCCGAAAATAAGCATGTACCAACTCGACATAGCGTTGCAGCGAATAGAATTGCAGGATGCCAGTTCTGCTGATGCACGTTCAGGAGGTGTTGGTGTTTTTGGAGGATTTTATAATTCAACGCAAAACGAATATCATTTTATAGTAACTGCCTATGTGCAGGACTTGCTATACGGAAAAACTGTTGATTATGGCACCTATATCGGCCCCATTGATAATACAAATACTTCTAGCGTAGATATCGGAGCCACCGCACAGGTTGCTTCCCGTACTGTAGCCGTCGGGACTGATAAGACTTCGCCTTATCGCTTAAAGCTAAATATTATTTATACCAAGATTGCTAAGTAATAGTTGTTGGCGATCTGGCCATACAAAAAGACGTTGAAATATTTAAAGGGTTGTAATGCTAACATTACAACCCTTTAAATTATGATCAACATCAATATCAACACAATTCCAATCCCTGATTACCGTCACTATTATTAAACCTTATCTTATTACTTTTGTTTAACTAACATAAATATTTTGAATTCATGTGTGGAATTGTAGGTTATATAGGTTTTAGAGATGCTTACCCCATAATTATCAAAGGTTTGCATCGTTTGGAATACCGCGGATATGATAGCGCCGGGATTTCGTTATTTGATAATGGGCTAAAGGTTTATAAAAAGGCCGGTAAAGTTAGCGACCTTGAAAATTTTGTTAAGGATATTGATTTACAAGGTTCCATGGGAATGGGCCATACCCGCTGGGCAACACATGGTGCGCCAAGCGACCGAAATTCGCACCCGCATTCGTCCGGGAACAGGAAACTAACCATCATCCATAATGGCATTATAGAAAACTATGGCCCGATAAAAGAAACGCTGACCCATAAAGGCCATATTTTTAAAAGCGATACTGATACCGAGGTATTGGTTCACCTTATTGAAGATATTCAAAACGAGACCGGTTTTGGCCTGCGCGAAGCTGTCAGAGTAGCGTTGACCAAAGTGATCGGGGCCTATGCTATCGTTATCATGAGCGATGACGAACCTGACCTGCTCATTGCGGCGCGAAAAGGCAGCCCAATGGTGATTGGCGTTGGTAAGGGCGAATATTTTATTGCATCTGACGCAACTCCGATTGTAGAATACACTAAAAACGTTATCTATCTGAATGATAATGAAGTGGCTTACATCAGTCGCGAAAATTTATTGATAAAAACGATTGATAACCAGGTTCACACCCCTTACATACAGGAACTTGATCTGAAGCTCGAAATGCTCGAAAAGGGTGGCTACGATCACTTTATGCTAAAAGAGATCTATGAGCAACCCCGCTCAATAAGGGATTGCATGCGCGGCCGTATTTACCCGCAGCAGGGCAAAGTACAGCTGGGCGGAATAAAGGAATATACCGAAAAGCTCAAAAATATAGACCGTATCATCATCGTGGCCTGTGGTACGTCATGGCATGCAGGTTTGGTAGGCGAATATTTGATAGAAGAGTATGCACGTGTACCCGTTGAGGTTGAATACGCGTCGGAATTCAGGTACCGCAATCCTATTATTACTGAAAAAGACCTGGTAATTGCCATTTCCCAGTCAGGTGAAACTGCCGATACCATGGCAGCCATTGAGCTGGCAAAAGAAAAGGGGGCAACCATTTTCGGGATCTGTAACGTGGTAGGTGCCTCGATACCCCGTACTACGCACGCTGGCGTTTACACACATGCCGGCCCCGAAATAGGGGTGGCCTCAACCAAGGCATTTACCGCGCAGGTTACTGTACTCACATTAATGGCATTTTATATTGCCCAGCAAAGAGGTACGATTACCCAAAGCAAGTTGGTTGAACATTTAACTGAGTTAAATTCGATACCTGAACTAGTTGAACGCGCGCTAAAATCAAACGACCATATCAAAGAGATTGCAGCGAAATTTAAGGACTCAACCAATTGCCTGTTCCTTGGCCGCGGAAGTTCCTTCCCTGTTGCGCTGGAAGGCGCATTAAAACTCAAGGAGATCTCTTACATCCATGCCGAAGGTTATCCAGCCGCTGAAATGAAACACGGCCCTATCGCTTTAATTGACGATGATATGCCTGTGGTGTTTATCGCCACCAAAGATTCGTCATACGAAAAAGTGATCAGCAACATACAGGAAGTAAAAGCACGCAAAGGGCACGTAATTGCTATCGTTACTGAAGGTGATACCGAAGTAAAAGGAATGGCCGATTATGTGATAGAGATCCCGGAAACCGACGAAGCCTTTGTACCGTTATTAGCCACCATACCATTGCAATTACTGGCCTACCATATTGCCGTAATGCGCGGCTGTAATGTTGACCAGCCCCGTAATTTAGCCAAATCGGTAACGGTGGAATAGGTGGAAAGTTCATGTACCATGGTTGATGGTCCATAATGAAAAAATAAGATCAAATAAGAGCCGGCATTGTAGGCGCCGGCTTTTTTTATTATTGCCAGAGCAAGATTAAATTCAACGCCTTTTTTATAGAAAAAAACAATATTTAATTTATATTTTTATAGATGAAAGCTATAGGACGAATTAAGAGTCAAGGTTTAAGAAGCCAGCGCAAACACCCGCGCGTTTTTTTAATTGCATGCTCTTTTCATCGTTCTTGACTCTTGATTCCTGGTTCTTGATTCTAAACACAAACAAATGACCATTACCCAGCTTGAATACGTTGTAGCCGTTGATACTTACAGGAGTTTTGTATTGGCCGCCGAAAAATGCTTTATCACCCAGCCTACGCTAAGCATGCAGATCCAGAAGCTTGAAGATACTTTAGGCGTTAAACTGTTCGACAGGAGCAAACAGCCGGTTGTCCCTACCGAGATCGGGAACGACGTGATTGCCCAGGCCAGAATCTTGCTTTCGGAAGCAGAAAAGATCAAAGAGATCATCACCGACAGGCAGCGGGAACTTTCAGGCGAATTGAAAGTGGGCATCATCCCTACGGTAGCGCCTTATATTTTGCCCAAAATATTACATGGT
>NZ_CAIWNH010000036.1 GCF_903913935.1 uncultured Mucilaginibacter sp. | reverse complement strand
CGGCTTTAACTCCTGTACTTGTTGCCGCAGCGTATTGAAATGCTGCGCCGGGGGAACACAAGTGCCGCCAATGGGATAACCTACCCCGTGGAATATTTTGGGGCGGTTATAGGAATTTAGGAATGAAGCGACATCGGCATCATACTTAAATGCATCGCATTCATCATTTTTATCGTACCAAAATGTTTGAGGTTCGATCTCAACCACGTCGATCAGCGATGAATGCGATGCAAGAAAGCTTTCAAATCCCTGGAAGTAAACAAGCCCTACACCAAGTTCATTCATTTTTTTAAATGCCTGGTTTTAATGGATGCTTAATTCCTGGTTTTCACTGAATCTTGCAGTGATTATTTCACCTTCGTCAATAAACTGGAATTTAAACCCCGAATAACAGGTTGGGCAGCCAACAATTCCCAGGATCTCCTTGGTGATGTGCTGGGTTTGTTCAAGTGATAGTTTTGATGGTACGGATACCAAAACAGCGTTTTCTTTTGAAAATTTTCTTCCCGATTTCATAGTGGTAGATTTAATAAATTTTGCCTACTCTCTTCTCCCTTTTCGGCTTCCGGGGGTATATACAAGCGCCCTGCTTATAAGGATAAAGGTAGCTGCGTTCAGAAAGGCAGGCAAGCGCAAAAACCCCTGATCAGTACGCGTTTACTACGGGTTTATATTGCGTAGAACTACGTGGATACAGTTTTTAAATAGAGAAGGAGAAGCGGAGGTACTTAATTTTCTATGGAAATCTTTAGCATATGGTCTACTGATGCGTTGGCTTGTATTAAATGGCTATCATCAATAAAATGGAATTTGAAACCGGTGTAACTATCCGGATAGCCAAGGATCTGCAGTAATTCATTGGTAACACTTTGCGTTTGTTCAAAGTTTAATTTTGAGGCAGTAGCTACATAAATATTAGTTGCTGTCGCCAAACTTCCGTCTGTTGCCATAACCCGGGTCGATTTTTATTTTCAAAACAGAGTGCCCTGCTCATAGGGTAAAGGTAAAAGGCAACGTAAGCCTGTAAAAGAGGAGAAATACCCGATCTTTTAAGTACTAATACGAATGGATATTGAGTAAAAATACCTAGTAAGGCAGCCGGCTCGGGTATTCAAATTTGTTTAAGTGCTGCATAAATATGCTCATCCAGCATGATGCCATTTTTTATAATGTTGTTTTTTAAAACGCCCTCCATGGTAAAACCGGCTTTTTCCAGTACCCGCATTGACCGCGGGTTATTGCTCAAAACGCCTGCCTGTATACGTACCAGGTCCAGGTTTTCAAAGGCATAGGTGGTGATCAGTTTTATAGCTTGCGGCATTATACCCCGTCCCCATAGGGTTTCGCTGATCCAGTAACCAAATAAGGCCGTTTTCCGGTAAACATCTTCCCGTATTTCAAAGCCGATAACGCCAACTGCTTGGCCATCAACATCAATGACAAAATTAACCTGCGGATTTTGCACAAGCATCATATTAACCCAACCGATCGCCGCTTCCATGGTATAAGGGTGCGGGAACCTGTCCAGCAAAAAAGAATAAATATTAGGGTTATCCGCATGTTTTTGAATCGACTCAGCGTCATCCGTTTTCCATTCGCGAAGTTTAAACCCTTGTCCTTGTAATTCCATATTGTAACAAAACAGTTGCTAAAATTAGCAATGATTATTGAAACTGTTATCTTGCGTTTTATTGAGTTGATTGGTTGATTAAGTTGGATTAGGTTGATTGAGTTAATTTACATTAACAATATTTACTTGTACTGCTTAATTTGAACTGATTGGCGATTGACTGACCTCATTATGAAAAAACTCTTTACGCTCCTTTTATTAGCGGCTTCCATTGCTGCGTCTGCACAAAAGCTCGACACCTTAACCATTGAAAAAATAATGCGCGACCCTAAATGGATCGGCGTTTCGCCGTCTGCAATTCATTGGGCCGATGACAGCAAAAAGATCTATTTTAACTGGAACCCTAATCATACTGAGCGGGATGAGCTGTTCTCCATCGCGCCATCAGCTGTTAAGCCGGTTAAGGTTGGTGTCGATGAAAAAAGGGCAATGGCGCCTGAAAATGGCGCATGGAACAAAAAACATACGTTGAAGTTGTTTGAAAAAAATGGCGATATCTTTCTTTCGGATCTTCCATCTGGAAAAATCGCCCAACTAACCAATACCGCCGATCGTGAATATGATCCATCTTTTAATGGTGACGAAACCAGCGTGTTGTTTATAAAGGGGGACAATATGTACTCACTTAAACTTAACGGTGGAGAACTGGTGCAGCTAACTAATTTTACCCATACTGCCGCGGCGGCGTCAGCATCCGGCAAAAAAGGGGCAAAGGCAAATAAAGCGCAGGCGGCCGGCAATGAGCAGGAAACCTGGCTAAAGAAACAGCAGCTCGAATTGTTCGATATCATAAAAGTAAATGAGACGGACCGGAAACAGGATTCCATTGAAAATAAAGAACTGGAGCCGAAGAAATTGAAAGAGATCGGCATAGATGATCAGTCTGTTGGCGGCGTGGAACAAAGCCCTGATGGTCGCTTTATTACCTACAGGCTGACCAAACGTCCAACCGATGCAAAAAGGGGCATAGTGCCCAATTATGTAACCGCAACGGGTTTTACCGAGGATATCAACAACCGTACCAAGGTAGGCGCACCGCAGTCGACTTCGGAAACTTTTGTTTTTGATACGCAAAAAGATACGGTTTATAAAATTGTTACAACGGCTATCCCCGGGATAAAGGACCTGCCGGATTATGTAAAAGATTATCCAAAAGAACTGGAAGAACGCACCAAACTCAACGAAGACCGCAAGGTTGTTATAGAAGGCCCGTACTGGAGCGAAGATGGCGAAAATGCGGTGGTAGCCGTTTACGCCGATGATAATAAAGACCGCTGGATAATGAAGCTTGACCCGGCGACAGGTAATTTAACCCAGCTCGACCGTGAGCATAACGACGCCTGGGTAGGTGGCCCAGGTGCTTATAATTTCGGATGGACAGACAATGGCCATTTTTATTTTGAAAGCGAAGCCAGCGGTTATGCCCATGTATATTTGGTGGACGTAAGCAATGGCACCAAAAAACAACTCACCAGCGGCAAATGGGAGGTGCAGACCCTGCAATTATCCAACGATAAAAAAACATTTTATTTTACCGCCAATATGGAGCACCCCGGCATTACCAATTTTTACCGCATCCCTGTTTCGGGCGGTGAACCGGTTAAGATCACGTCCATGAAGGGGATGAATGATGTGTCCCTGTCCCCGGATGAAAAATGGCTGGCGATCCGGTATTCCTACACCAATAAACCCTGGGAAATGTACGTGCAGGCCAACAAACCGGGCGCAGTGGCCGTACAGGTAACCCATTCCACTACGCCGGAATTTAACTCATACCCATGGCGCGCGCCCGAGATCATCACTTTTAAAAACCGCTACGGCAGCGATGTATATGCACATCTCTTTCTGCCTAAACATCCCGATCCGGCTAAACCTGCTGTTGTTTTTGTACACGGCGCGGGCTACCTGCAAAATGTGGAGTACGGCTGGAGCTATTATTTCCGCGAGTTTATGTTCAACAATATGCTGGCCGATAACGGCTATACCGTTTTGGCGATGGATTATTCAGGCAGTGCCGGCTACGGCCGCGACTGGCGTACGGCCATTTACCGCCATATGGGCGGCAAGGACTTGACCGACGAGGCCGACGGCGTAAAAATGCTGGTGGATAAATATGGCGTTAATCCCAAACATGTTGGCCTGTACGGCGGCTCGTACGGCGGTTTTATCACGCTGATGGCCATGTTTACCGAGCCTGAGGTGTTTACCAGCGGCGCGGCTATCCGTTCTGTAACGGATTGGGCCCATTACAACCATGGTTATACTGACGCCATTTTAAATGAGCCTTTTAATGATGAAAAAGCTTACCGCTTAAGCTCGCCTATTTATTTTGCAGATGGCCTGAAGGGTAACCTGCTGATGCTGCATGGCATGATCGACCAGAACGTAAATTACCAGGATATTGTCCGCCTGAGCCAGCGGCTGATCGAACTGCATAAAGATAACTGGGAACTGGCTTCCTACCCCATAGAGGACCACGCCTTTGAACAACCCAGCAGCTGGACTGATGAGTATAAGCGCATCTTTAAGTTGTTTGAAACGACGTTGCGCAAGTAGTTGATTAGGTTGATTGAGTTGGATTAGGTTGATTAAGTTTTACATAGATGTTAACTTAATCAACCTAATCTAACTTTCAAGTTACCTGGAGTTTTGTAGCGTGCGCTACACGTGCTACAACCTGCTACAAAACGCTACAAATTTGATTATTAGCAATTTAAGTGCTGACACTATTTTGTCACTGACAAAATAGTGTCAGCACTTTTTTGCTTTTTGTTGGGTAAATTTGTAAATAATCACTTAAACTTATGTACCCACCACAAATTGAAGCCATCCGCCGTGAGCGGGAAGATTTTAACAAACGCAAACTCAAAGCAGGCCAATGGAATAAAACCTTCGGAGATGGCCTGCTCCGTACCAAAACGGCTAACGAATGGATGATACAGGAATTTGGCAAGCCTGCCGCAAGGCCGCTTTTTGGCAGCCTTTGGTTCGAAAATGAGCTGTGCATCCTTTATGCCGACACTAATATGGGCAAATCCGTGCTCGCCGTGCAAATCGCCGACTGTTTAACAAAATGCTATTCGTTCGAGCCCTTTTATAACCAGGCGGACGAACCGTTGAAGGTGCTTTATATCGATTTTGAGCTTAACGCCAAACAGTTCGAGGCCCGGTATATCAAACAGGCCCAGCGGGATACCTACCTATTTTCGCCCAATTTTTACCGCAGCGAATTCAACCCCGAAGCCGATGACGGCATCGCTAGTGATAACTACGGTCGGCAGGTGCGGGATGCCATTACCACCGAAGTTTCCAAAACCAAAGCCAATGTACTCATCATCGATAACATCACCTATGCAGGCAACGGCACGCAAAACGCCAACGCGGCGCTTTCGCTGATGAAGGCGTTAAAGGCCCTCAAAATCAAATTCGGCCTCAGCATTTTGGTGCTGGCGCATACGCCCAAACGCAATGCCTATAAGCCCTTAACGGTAAACGACCTGCAGGGCAGCAAAATGCTCATTAACTTTGCCGACAGCGCCTTTGCCATCGGCCAAAGCTACGCCGCGCCGGGGATGCGCTATATCAAACAGATCAAGCAGCGTAACCAGAAGGAAGCATACGGCGAAGACAACATCTGCCTCATCCGCCAGGAAAAACAGATCAACTTTTTATGCTACACATTTGAAGGCTACGCCCGTGAAGCCGATCACCTGCGCCGGCCCGAAACGCAGGAAAAACAAATTTTGAAACAGCAGATTTTGGAGATGCATCAAAAAGGGCATAACCTGCGGCAAATAGCAGATGAACTGGGCGTGCATTATACAACGGTGGGCAGGATATTGAAAAGGAGCGAAACCGCTGATAAGTAACAAGCAAATTATGCCGACAGGAAGGCCAATGCAGTTAAGTGAAGGAATTTAATATCGAACACCCAATATCGAATGTTGAATATTGAAGTAAGAAACTTCGAAATTCGACATTCAATATTCATTATTTAATTTCGTATGTTCTTCTTTGACTAAATGACTTTACCTTGCACCTAACCCGCATAAGGATGACCAGCGGGTTAGGTGGACTTGAAAATAGACTATGCCGAAGCTAAAGTCTCCCCAACCGGGGGAGATTTAGAGGGGGCTTAAATAAACACCAAAAACACTATGACAAATGAATTTACCGCATGGTGCAACTATTACTACCAGCTCAGCACGCTGTTTGCTGATGTAGAAGAATACTTCCAAAACCTGCTTAACGATGCCCCGCTGTACAGCGGTCAAACCCGGCTAAGCGAAGTAGATGCCCTCATCGATTATTACCGTGCCGTACAGGCCGAAAAAACCAAAATGGAGCAAATGGCCGAAGAGGTAAAACAAGCGGAACGCACCATCCTCGCCATGATGCGGCACTTTGAGATCCAGCCCGGAACCGTGCTTACCGGCGAGATCCCCGGCGAAATGGCTTACGAGGTATGGGCCGATGAGCAGGACAGCATCCACATCCGCAAAACCCGAGAGTTGGCGGCCGAAGAGGATGATCCCAATATTATTGTGATTAAACTTTCGGGATTTTGAGGTGGGGAGGATTGAACATTTTAATAGGGATTTGTGTGTTTGGAAGTAAAAATTATCCTATATTTAACTTATTCAGAAAAAAAGTGAGTTTAGAAGAATAAAATGGCTACGCTAACCAAATATGATAGTTTTGACGAATTGAAAGCCAATACCGGATCGGGCGCAGAAAATTTGGCTGAATTGAATGAACGCCATAAGGCATTCGAAAAGTTTATAAACTTGCTACAGACCCAGGTAAATAAAAGCCAGCCGTCTAAAACCCAAACGCTGCCGCAAGCCTCCCGGCTTGTGGCCCGCTGACAGGTAATGAACTATTATTACACATGAAAGGCCCATTTAGCTATTTTTTAAAATTTCAGAAAACATTTACCGGCTACTTATCGCGTGTTTAGCCTGCAAAGTGGCTACATATCATGCGGGCCACAAGCCTGGAGGCTTCCGGCAGCGCGGGGCCCGAAGCGGGTAATCCCAATATTATGGTCATTAAATGTTCGGGATGGTGATGGGTGTGTTGCATTTTATAAATGCTGTATTTCGTATTCCAAATTATTTGAAATCTTTTCGAATACCATTAACAAATACGGCCCTACCGTCGCAACGTTTAGATTATTAGACAATGGAAATCCATGATAATCATGTAAATGCTGTTTAATTTCCTGTTGCTCGTTTAGTGGAAGATTTAAAAATGGATTATTATAATCGTAATCTGCCATTACAGACAAGTGTATGAATCCACAGCCTAATTTGTAAACGGAGCATGACCAGCCATGCAGAGTGTTTGCAAAATCAACCATATGCCGGTCTGTGATTTGCGCTCTTGTACCTGGAAGTGTCCACTTTTCATTATTGAGAGTTTGATTTATATAATGTTGTCTGTTATGTGGGCTCTGGCTTACCAGAAAAATAGCCCGGATCATTGAATCTAATTCCTGCCTTAGAATGGAGATCATTTGGCCATATAGCCTTTGAGGAAATAGTAATTGTGCTGCCGCTTTATGTTCGGCGGATCGATTTCTAAGTAACCTGCAAAATTGTTCAGTTGGTGTCATCATTCAAAGTTAAATCAGCGGTAAGACTTTTAGCGCGCCGCTGCATGGCGTGTTAATACTATCATACGGGCCACAAGCCGGGCGGCGGCGGCAGAAAATCATAAATCGTCTTTCGATTTCCAGCAAGTCAAACAAACATAAATATCGTTATCTCCTAAATCTTCTTCTTCAATGAGATATTGTACGTCACCTTTGCAATCGTTAATTCCGCAATTTTGTCGTACTACTCCAAAATCAGTTCGACAAACAATGCACGACATATCAGTTGAACCTGGTTTATTAGGATTTAAAAATGCCCATTTAGATTCAGGGCGTTCAATCCCTTTCGAAGTGATTTTCTCAGCCTTCTCCGTGCAAATTGGACACAGATATGGTCTGGCACTGATATCGACAGAGAAATGTTTTTTCAATTCCTTTTTGCCAAGAAAGAAATCTAGATGATCCATTCTGTTATAGAAATATTCATCTTCCCACTCAATATTTTCATCACCAAACTCAAATCCTGGATGACCATAAAACTTAGAACATACTGAATTCCAAAAGGTATCCCTGCCAAGTAGAAAAGTAAAAGTGTTTAAAATGAATTTGAGCACCTCCTCCGGACTCAGTTTTTGTTTTGCAGTACCGTGGACAATTTTATTTCTTTTAGTTCTCACCTCCTCATATAAATTCAGAAATTTGGGAGAAATATTCTTGGGGTTTTGGCAACCAAAAAATGTTCTTAAAAGATCCTCGCCGCCTATGGTGTATAGATCATCAAATGATTCATCTTTGCTTTCGGGCAGTGTTTTCCATTCACTCCTTTTTTTATCCAAAAGCAACAAAGGACTAACATTACATATCACAGCTTTTAATAGTCCTTCAATTCCTTGATGGACTAATACAAGACAAGTCCGAAGAACGACTTGATTATATTCCCATATATGTTCACGTGGTGTTGCATTTGTCAAATAGCTATCAATAGTCACAATATTATTATATGCCTGAATTAAACATTCAATAGACACATTTTCATAATCGTTAGCTTTAGGAAGATTTTTGATCACTTGAGAAATAGTAAGGTTTGTTAAATCAAATGTCCATAAAATTGAGAAAATTTGAGCGGTAAAAATAAATTTATGTTTCCCAATTCAGGCGCTAGTACACAGCCGTACAGGCTAACACGGCGTACTCGCGCGGGTTGGGTAAATACTTGCCGAACAAATTCTCATCATTCATGTCAGGATTAACTCGAATCTAATAATTATCTTTGACTAACAACAATAATATGAAGTCAATAGAAGAAATAGAAACAGACATCATGACGATGTTTGCAACCACTAACTCGAAGCCAGGTCACGTGTTAAGTCACAGACAACTTTCTGCTTATATAAGAGATAACCTGAATCCGAGAGAACAATCTTTAGTTGACCCAGCAATTGATCAACTGATTGAAAGGGGTTATATATCAGTAAAAAATATTCGTGGTGCAGATAACTTGGCGCTGACCGATACCGGATATGAGTTTATATATCCGATAGACAATGAGGACACTATTTCTAACATTCAGGAGAGAATCATGGGGCAATTTAGACGCCTAAATTATAGGGTCAACAATATGATACAAATGCGGTGGATCACTCAAAATCTAATACCGTCACTCAATCAGAGGGAACGAGAAATGGTTGCAGAAGCTTTACAGGGTTTGGAAAACTTAGAGTATATCACATATGAAAACAGAACTGTTGAAGGAATTGTCTTAACCGAGCAAGGGTTCGACTATATATATCAATAGTACACCTAATATCCCCGCGTCGGTTCAGGTATCTTGCCTGAAGCCTGCTGTTCGTAGGTACTGCCTACGGGATACGATATGCTCGTAGTCTCAGGCTACACGAAGCGCCTTGCCGGGCCAACAGAATTAATGAGCCCGCTTCACGTGTCCGGGTCTTTTCATGTCAAAATCAAGCAGCTTAAATTGAACTGCCGATGCATATTGCTGTTTTGTTAAGTAAACAACTGCATCAACGTAGGGAAGATTATAGAAATCGCCAGGCAGATCATTTTCCAGGCCAAGATGTTTCACGAAGGCCGGGAACTTAGTATCGAACCATCCGTAATCCGTTTTGAAGATGAAGGAATGAATTTTGCCATTAGATTGATATTGCAGCCTTACACCTCCCTTTACCTTCTTTTGGGTGATTCCGGTTGGATTAAATGCGCCGTGTGTTATTTTAGCAAGATGATGTAAAAGACTGGTATAAGTACGATCCTGGCTCGTCAATGCCGAGTCCATAGAATAAGTTACCCGCGGAAAATAACGAAGCAAATCATCCATCGAAAACAGGTCGGCAGCCTCAGCATCGTCAATTGCATTCGTCAATTCATTTGCTGACAGGTGGGAAAAAAGGCCGATATTCTTCCAAGCCATTATCGTGCTATCTCTTCTGCCGGACGTTAAGGTATTATCATAGCTTTCCATGCTGGCAAACATATAGGACATACATGGGTCTTTCATAAAAACCCGTGCCTGTTCTCCAGTTAACGCGATAAGCGAAAAGCGCTGCCCATCACCAGATGATCCGCGCGATGAGCTGAACATAACAGCATGCAGCCGGAGTGGCGAGTGTTCGTCTGTCAAAATTTTATTGAAGACGCGGTGAAATGTTTGGAGGTCGATGTCCGTTAAGTGCAATTTCCCTTCCTTGTTTTTCAATTCTAAAATGGTGGAAGCATATTTATAGGTCTGGCCATTGCATACTAAACTTACTTTGAATTTGATTTCCGGCAACCCGATCTTCGCCGAATCGGGGTCTGGAGAAGTAGTATAACTAAAATTCGTAAAATTCAGCCCGGGTAGCATCGTCGCGATGTCCCGGTGGAGCTGCTCAAGCCGGATACTTTTGTCTTCAATATAATTGGAAACGTCGAAGATCCGATCATGATTACAATAGTTATTCAATTGAAATGCCGATTCAATCTTACCATCGTTAATGTCAGCCCCGAGCCTCACAAAAGATGAATCGCTTACGATGCCATATTTATGAAGCTGTTCAGCAACCGGCAGCAATTTGTCAGGCGCCAGCCATTCCAGGCGCGAACTCATTTCTGTCAAATAACTCACCATTTGCACTTCAGCAATATATTGGTTACTGTCTATAGCTTTTACCGTGTAGTTATATACCCGGTTAGTCAGCAAATCAGCCCTTTTAAGTTTCTCCAGCAAACCCCGGAGTGATGTGTTGACGCTGTCCTGGCTTTTTTTGTTGTAGTTGTCAATCTTATAAGAAAAGGAATAGGATCCCTTCCGCATGTCAATATGAAATGTTTTTTGCAATATGATTTCTTCCAACCCTTCCAATATCCTCACACGATAAGATGCACCGCCCTTTCGTGCGAGGTCACTGTCCAGCACCGGGCGTTCTTTGGGTGTTATAATCCGAAACTTAATAAGGCTATCAATAGCCACCGAAGATGATTGCCCAAAAATCCGGCTTGACAGGCAGCAAAAAGTAATGAGGACGATAAGGCAACGTTTCATAGCTGTGATAAAGATAGGGTTTGTTATTGATTTATAATTGGATCGATAACACGCTGTCGCAAATACAGGTTCAACTGCGGCCATTTAAACCGGCGAGACGCAATTACTTCTTTAGGTAAAGTTCAGGGATAGGGTGCCGGCGTAAAAATTCTTTAGCTTTATCCGCCTTTTTAACAAAGAAAGGCTCATCAGCGTAGTCTCTAACCTTATCGCTTGTAACCTCTATGTGCAAAGCGTCCGGCGTTGCTTTTTTAACAGTAGACATATCAATATTACTTTTTGATCAATAAGCCACTGATAAATTGAGATGTCCACCCAACCCCTCCCTAACAATGCGCATCAGCGTCGACAAGCGAATGTCGCTGGCATTATTTTCAATTCGCGAGATATAGGATTTGGTAGTGCCGCATTTAGCGGCAAGTTGTTCCTGGGTCATATTTTGCTGTTCACGCAATTCCTGTATAAAAACGCCCAGTTTAAAGGCCTCAAAGCCCTGTTCGTAATTTTCCCTGGTTTCAGTGCCCCTTTTGCCATATTGCTCATCCAGATGATCAGCAAAGGAAGTTAAATTACTGTTTGTTTGATTTTTCATCGAAATATTCTTTTTTAATTTTCTTTGCCGCTGCAATTTCATTCTTCGGCGTTTTTTGTGTTTTCTTCTGAAAGCCGTTCATCAAAACGACCAGTTGTCCGTCATCAAAAAAGCAAAACACACGAAAGATATTTGTACCAACTTCTACCCTGACTTCATAAATGCCTTCCTCTATGTGCTTAAAAAACTTGGCAGGCACACGTTCCATTGTTGCAATTATTCCCAACGTATAGTTAAACTTTAATTGCACTGGCGCAGCGAGGGCATTAAAAAAGTCGAGATAGTATTTTTTGTAATAAACTATGTTTCTTTTAAAATTGTGTGCCACAAAACAAAGTTAGCT
>NZ_CAIWNH010000035.1 GCF_903913935.1 uncultured Mucilaginibacter sp. | reverse complement strand
TGATGAGAAATCATTTAAATGGCGAAATTGAAAAGCAATTGCACGTTAAATTAATTCTATATTTAACCAATCATCCAAAGCGGGAACGATCCCGGACAACCGATTATGAAATATTCAAAAGCACTCTCAATTATCTTGTTTTTAACCATGCTTAAAACCGCCGGCCATGCGCAACTTGTTGGCGCATTTAACAATTATCCTGTTTATACCGGCAAAGATCTCGGTGTTAAATATTCGACGCTGAAAACAGTGTTTAAAGTTTGGGCGCCAAGGGCATCAGAAGTTAAGTTGCGTTTATATGATGCCGGCGACGGTGGCGAAGCTTTCAGTACCATCTATATGGCAAAAGGCAGTAAGGGCGTTTGGAAAATTGTGGTCGATAAAAACGTCAAAAATAAATACTACACCTTCCAGGTAATGCAGGATGGTAAGTGGCTGCTGGAGTCCCCGGATATTTATGCCAAAGCAGTGGGTGTAAACGGCAAACGCGGCATGGTGGTGGATCTGGCTTCAACCAACCCCAAAAACTGGCGAAACGATAAAAAACCGGCGCTAAAAAACTTTACAGATATCATTATATATGAATTACATATGCGGGATATCTCTGTCGATCCAAACTCCGGTATACAGCATAAGGGCCAATATTCAGGGCTTGCAGAAACAGGCACCAAAAGTCCTGATGGAGAAACAACCGGACTGGACCATATTAAAGAGTTGGGTGTAACACATGTTCACCTGCTTCCCTGCTTTGATTTCAATTCGATTGACGAAACTAAACCCGGCTCGGGACAATACAATTGGGGGTACGACCCGCTGAATTATAACGTACCAGAAGGTGGCTACTCCACCAACCCTTACGATGGAAATGTACGGATAAAGGAATTTAAAAAAATGGTGCAAACCCTGCATCAAAATGAGCTAAGGGTTATCCTTGATGTTGTTTATAACCATACCAGCGACATTGATCACGCCAACTTCAGCCAGTTTGCACCGGGATATTTTTACCGGCATAACCCGGATGGAACATATTCAAACGCAACCGGCTGCGGCAATGAGGTGGCATCAGAAATGCCGATGACGCGAAAATTCATTATCGAGTCTGTGGTATTCTGGGCAAAGGAATACCACCTGGACGGTTTCAGGTTTGATTTGATGGGGGTTCATGACATTAAAACCATGAACATGATCAGCGATACGCTGCATCAAATCGACCCAAGCATTTTCGTCTATGGGGAAGGGTGGACAGCGGGCAACAGCCCAATGCCCGAAGCTTTAAGGGCGGTTAAAAAGAATGTATCAAAACTGCATGAACAAGCTGTTTTTAGCGACGACCTGCGCGATGGCTTAAAAGGGGGCTGGGGTGACCTGAAAGAAAAAGGCTTTGTAAGCGGAAATACAAAAATGGACGAAAGCGTAAAGTTCGGTATCGTTGCTTCGATTCCCAATCCGCAGGTAAATTACGGCCTGGTCAATTACGATAAAGGCCCATGGGCATCCGAACCGTACGAAACTATCACCTATGTTTCCTGTCATGATGATAACACCTTATTCGACCGGTTAAAAATATCCAACCCAAATGCGTCGGAAGCCGACTTGATAAAGATGGATAAACTAGCAAATGCAATTGTGCTCACCTCCCAGGGCGTATCTTTTTTGCACTCCGGCGCTGAATTATTGCGTACAAAACAGGGCGTTGCCAATTCATTTAATAAACCTGATTCCATCAACCAGATTGACTGGAGCCGAAAAACAAAATACAAAGCTGTATTTGAGTATTATAAGGGACTGATCTCCCTACGAAAAAGCCATCCGGCTTTCCGCATGCCGTCTGCAAAGATGATCAATGAGCACCTTAAATTTGTGAACACAGGTGTTCCGGGATTGATCTGTTACCAGATCAGCAACCATGCCAACGGCGATAAATGGAAAAACATCCTGGTTATCCTAAACGGGAATACAGCAAACCAGACCATCAAACTACTGGCAGGCAATTGGACGGTAGCTGCCGATGAAAACACCATAAATGAGGCCGGGATTAAAACAGTTGCGGCCGGAAGTATGGACATTGCCGGCACCTCCGCCTATGTTTTATACAGCAAATAAAGCCGCGGTTATTTATTTACTTTCGAGGGGGTAACCTTTGGCGATCCAGTCTGATTTTAAATTAGTGGGCAGGTTCAGCACCTTAATATTTGTAAAGCCCTCCTTTTTTAATTCAAGGAAAGCCGGGCGAATATTGGGGCATTTGGTAAATGGGCAGCACCCGCAGTAAATAATTATGATGGTATTTTTGGGTAGGGCGGCTACAGCACTCTTAAACTTTTCAAGGTTTTCGGCTTTGCTTACCGCACCGATGTGTTTAGCGCCTTTAATATCTTCTACTGCACCAATATTATAGATCATCGGCGTATTTGTTCCCGGACTTTTAAGTTCAGCCGATAATGCGGCTGGTTCGATAAGCTGACTCTCTGACCAGGGAGCGGCAGGCGCCAGCGCCTGCTGGGTTAGCGGGGTAGCTTGTGCGGTTGCTGTTTTATAGGTTAGCCCTATAATTGAAAAACTCAACAATGCTATAAAAAAGATTTTTTTCATATTGACGAAAACTAGGAATACATTTAACACGGTAAAGATGGGATTTATCAATCAGAGAAGGTAAAAAGAAATAGAAATTTGCCTGCTATTACTAAAACCTATACCAGTTTTAAGCTGCCAGTTGGTAAGCAACCATTTCGACCAGGCTGGTAATGTCGAACGGTTTGTGCAGAACATCATCAGGACAGCCCTTTTGTGTTAGATCTTCATCGAGGTAATCATCTCCCGAACACATAATAACCGGCAGATTACTGGTCGTTTTATTGAGTTTGATCAGCTGGCATATTTCCCGACCATTGATCCCGTGTAAAATATCATCAAGAATCACAAGGTCGGGTTGATTTTTCTTAATAAATTTGAAAACTTCATTTCCATTTGAAAGTGCAAACACCTCATATCCGTAATTGATCAGAATATAGGTCATCACCTCCATCATTAACGGATTCTCTTCAACTATTAATATCTTCTTCACTATCGTATCCATTGCTGCCAGTAGTTGTGCAAAGCATATGCCACTTTTAATATTTATTTATCTAACACGCTGCCATAAAGGCAATAAACCCTGTTTTATTCTGTTTAAGAATATTAAATTTCAATTTAAACACAATACCCTGATTTTATTACATTTGATGAGCGAATAACCAATACCCTAAAATGGATAATATTAATATTAAAATACTGGCTAAGAAATTAAATATTTCAACATCAACTATTTCGAGGGCTTTTAACGGCAGCCCGGATATTAATAAGGACACTAAAGAAAGGATATTGGCATTCGCGAAAGAGCATAATTTTTTACCAAACCATTATGCAAGCAATCTCCGTGATAAAAAAAGCAGGACACTGGCGGTTATTGTTCCCGAGATCGCAAATGATTTTTTCGCCCAGGCCATCAATGGGATCGAAGAAATAGCACGAAAAAAGGGTTTTTATATTTTACTTTACCGTACTGATGATGTTTTTGAGAAAGAAGTATCTTTTATCAATTACCTCAACAACGGCAAGGTCGACGGCATTATTATGTCGGTATCCGGCGAAGCAAATGACCACAATTACCTCCGCCAGCTCGAACAGAAAAACATTCCCGTAGTGTTTTTTGACCGTGTATACGAAGATATTGAAGCCGCCAAAGTAATTACCAATGACTACGAAAGTAGTTTTTCTGCAACCGAGCACTTAATTAATACCGGCTGCAAAAGAATAGCCTACCTGGTGGTAAACAAAAGTATTTCCATCGGCAAGGTACGTATGCAGGGCTATATCGACGCTTTGCAGAAGCATGGCATCCCTTTTAATGACGAACTGGTTATCGATTGCAGTAATGATGAAAAGGTGAACTACGGCATCCTGAAGAAGGTGCTGGAAGAGTTGAAGCCCGATGGTATTTTCAGCTCGGTGGAGCGCCTTGCCTTTGCTACCTACTACGTTTGCCACGACCTGAATATTGATATCCCCCGCGACCTGAAAGTGATCAGCTTCTCCAGCCTGCACATCGCGCCGCTTTTGAACCCGCCACTGTCTACCATAACACAACCGGCTTTTGAGCTCGGCAGCAAAGCGGCCAGCCTATTGTTTGATGAGCTGGAATCAAAAGGGCTCCCGATACAAAAGAAGCAGCATGTATTGAAGTCGAAACTGTATATCAGGAAATCGTCGGGAGGATAGATGAGTGTTGATTGAGAAGTTTTCCGCCAACTTTGTAAATCGGTTAAAAGCTGACCGGATCCCCTCCCCCTCTGCAGCTCCCCAACTTAATCAACCCGATCAACCATTCACTAAATCAACTTACACGTGTATAAACATTTCTTCTTTTGGCCTGCGTACTTTTGGCAGGTGGCTATAGCCATCATCTTCAGCATGAAAGCCTATCGGGGCAATTACTGATACTGTCAAGCCTTTTTCTTTTAAACCTAAAATTTCATCAAATTTACCGGCCTGGAAACCTTCCATCGGGCAGGCATCAATACCCATTTCGGCAGCGGCGGTTAACAATACGCCTAAAGCAATATAAGCCTGTTTGTGCGACCACGCTATTTTCTGGTCCTCGCTTAAACGGTTTACAGTGCCTACCATGGTGTTTTCAAAGCCGGCCAGGTGCGTACGGTCCACATGGCGGGTTAAGGCAATATTATCTACGTATTTGTTTACCAAAGCCTCGTCAATAGCTGTTTCTGAAGCGAAAACCAACACCTGGGAAGCATCAGTGATCTGCGACTGGCCATGTGCGGCCTCGCGCAATTGTTCCCTTATCGCCGGGTCTTCAACAACCAATACTTTATAGGATTGCAAACCGTATGATGATGGCGACAATTGCACAGCGCTCAGCAGGTCGTCCAATTGTTTGGCACTTAATTTTTTTGCAGGATCAAATTTTTTGGTGGCATAACGCCTTTGTAATTTATCTATGAGTGACATAATTTTCTAAATGTTTATGCAAACGTATATGTTTAAACATTTAATTTGGTCACAGCCGGGCAATACTTATTTTACAATGGCGAGACAGTGGGCGGCGGGCCCGATATCCCCCACCGCTTACAATGAGCGAGTGGAGTGTTTCTTATCCACCCGCAGCAGTCTTCAATGCTTTTTCCTGGTCTTTTTCCTCGCTTCGCATCCTTCGTTTTTCCTGGCGGATCTCCTTTCGGGTTTTGCCGGCAGTATCTATCAGCAGCTCTTTTTGCTCCTCATCGTTGCGCAGCTTTTCAATTTCGGCTTTTAGTCTCGCTTTGGGATCGATCTTTGGTTCCTCTTTTTTAGGAATCGTGTCTTTTTTCCCGAAGATCCGCTGTAAAAAGGATGGCTTTTTTACCGGCTCAGCAGCTACCGGCGGTGCATCGTCGCCATTTTCTTCCTTGTCGTGTTTAATCAGGCTATCGGCCAGCGTGGTATCGGCCGGCGCTTCTTTGCGCAGGCTTTCTTTTAACCGTACAGTATAAAAGCCATAGTTGCTGCTATCCTGCTGCGCCCGGCCGTGACCTGCCATTAAATTGCCTATCAGGTTAAAATAGCCCACCAGCCCGGGCCTGAGCGATCCATCCGGCAAAAACGAATACAATCCGGTTTTGGGGTGAGGTACAATACTGGCCAGGTAAATGCTTTCGCCAATCGTAAGTTCAGAAGGTGTTTTGTTAAAATAATACCGTGATGCTTCGCCAATCCCGTAAACATTACGGCCCCATTCAATAATATTAAAATATACTTCCAGCATACGGTCTTTGGTCATGATGTGCCCGTTCTGGATCATCCATACGATCAGCATTTCCTCAGCCTTCCGGGCAACTGTTTTTTCCCTGCTTAAAAAGGCGTTTTTTACCAGCTGCATGGAAATAGTGCTGCCGCCGCGCTTAAACTTTTTCTCTTTATAATTGGTAGCAAGCGACTTGCGGAACGATTCTTCCACAAACCCGTTATTGTTATAAAATGAAGGGTCTTCAGCCGTCATCACTGCGTATTGCAGGTTGGGGGAGATATCGCTCAACGGCGTATAATTAGGGTTTTGCGGCCCGATCACCCGCGATGGCATTGGCTTGCCAAATTCAAAGGGCGTATAGGTAAATGAGCTGTTTAATTTACTAAAGTCAGTATTGCCGTAGCGGATAATGCGGAAATCATCTTTGTTCAGCCGCGAATCAAACTGCACATTGTCCGGGTCAGAAGCATTTAAAAACAAATTCAGGCTATAGTTCAGTTTCCCGGCAACCTGCATACCCATCAGCGAATCAAAAATGCCCGCGGGCAGCGAATCAAAAAAGTCCTGGGCATCCGTCCACCCGGTATTGAGCTTTAATTCGTAAACCTTTACCGGGTTTAAAGTGTATTTGATATATGGGTGAGCCGTTATTTTATTCATCGTAATAACCGACGAGCTATCGACCGATACATAATTCGAGCCCACAAATATATTGGCTTCTATACCGGCTTTAGGGAAAACAATATCAGCGGACGAGAGCCGGCCCTGGTTAATCGCCAGGTTTTTTGCGCTCCACGAACCATAAATACGGGTTTCACCGCCGCTTTGTTCAACCTTGCTCAGGCGGGTGCTCAGCGTGTCAAAGTTTACTTTTAAATGGTACCGCTTGTCAACATAAGGCATTTCCACCTTTTTTCCATCTGCATATAATTTAATATCAATATCCTTGTCTGATGCGCGCATCTTTCCGGCGAAATGCCAGGTAGCTGCCCCGTTGTTAATATCAATGGTCGAGGTAAGCTGCCCGTCTTTATTTACCGCATTGCGGGTCAGCAACCGCAAACTCGCGCTATCTGTGGTAAACGATACCAGGAAATTACTTACATCCAGGTTATCAGGGATCTTGTACAAGACCTGGTTAATGAGGTTATAGGAAAGTTCAGACAGGTCGACCTTTGAATGGGTGTCTGTTGTATCTTTTTTCTTTTTGAATAAAAAATCAAAATTCTTAACGTGGTTAATGTCGGTCAAATTAAGGTGCCCGTTCTGCATGGTCACCTCTGCCAGTTTTACATTGCCAAAAATCAACGGAATTAATTTAATACTTACCTCAAAATTTTTGATGCTGAGCAAACTATCCCGCTGTGCCGGAACAATGGTGATATCGGTAAAATCAACGGTACCAAGGCCGGTAAACCTTGCCGAACCTATTTCCAGGTCGAGGTTATAATCTTTTTTGACTTTTTGTTTGGCTTTGGCTATAGCATGCTGCAAAAGGGCCTCGCGTTTGGTATAGGCAATATATCCGCCAATCAGCAGCAAAACAAAAATAACGGCAAGTACAATACCCGCAATACGAACATATTTCATATTCAGGCGGATGTTTTTGAGATTAAGGCGACGCATTCAAAAATATTTATCCAAAACTAAACTAATTCTTATGGGTTACAAACGCTGCCGCAGGTAAAATGTTTCCTTAAACACGCCGGTTTAAGGCCAAATAACAGGAAATATAGATTTAATTATTGAAAATGGCCCGGGGAGTGCCATCGGGGTGCTCATCAGGCATTACGACATAATTGCCGGCCCGGTCCGCGCTATCAGCACAATCGGCGATATGCTTTGTTACACAATCGTCCCGTTAATTTTGCCAATCCAGAAGGCGGCCTTTTTAGCGTCCTGCCGCAAAACACCATCCAATAGGTTTTGGTAATGATCGCGTTTTTCTTTAAAAAAAGAGGTGTCTTTCATGTTTTCCAGCATTTCGGTTTTCAACTGCAGCAAAAACTGTTTGTAAAAGCCCGACAGCAGGTCGTTCTTCGAGGCATCTGCCAGCATCTGGAAAAAGTTAATATGGGCCTCAATACATTCTACCGGTAAATTCTGATCGGCAGCTTTTTGTCTTTTATTCATAAAGTGCTCCAGTTTTGAGATGTCATTTCCGGTGCGGTTGCTGGCGGCCTTCTCGGCTATTTTTATTTCCAGCATCTGCCGCATATCAATAATATGTTCCGGGTTGGCTCTTTTCAGGCGCTGGTTAAGGGGTTCGTTCATCCCCGTATTGTCTTCAACAAAAGTACCCTTTCCCTGCTGCACACGCAAAAAGCCTGAGTTCACCAAAATCTTTACCGCTTCGCGGACGGTAGAACGGCCAACGCCATATAACGCCATCAGCTTTGCCTCTACCGGCAGCTTTTGGTTAACCTTGTATTCACCTTTTAAAATTCTATCCTGCAGCAGCGAAGCAACCTCATCGGCTAAGGATCTGTGAGAAATGTGGACAGGGTTCATCGCATCATCATATGATGCGTAAATTTAATGGAATTAATGAGAATTGGGTGTTATATTTTTGTTAGGAATGGGGGGGGGGGTAAATAACTCGAAATATTTTATACGCAATTTTGGTGCCGCTGACATCTATTTATTAGTCAGCGTTTTTTTATATTTAAAACGATTTGTAAAAACGGAGGCCTCAAAAAGAGCACCTCCGTTTTTACAATAATTAATTGGAAAATACACCTTCGTAATGTTTGTTATCCTGGTCGAGTATTACTCCCTGGGATTTAGATGAATAAGTATTCCCATCACTGAATGTTAATTGCACTACATAATCAAATATCCATCTATCATTTCCATTTGGCTGAACATCAATATCTATTATTGGTAATTGCAAATCAGATACTTTAATATTATCAGAGCGTAATACTAAGTCGAAACTATGGGTAGAGGGGTCGACGAATTCCATATCGCCCCCTAAATTATTTCCTGTTGCAATATCTTTGCTTAGAAAGAGATTAACTTTGGTTTTAATCGACACATTTAATTGTGTGTCATGATCTTTATTATCATTATGGGTATTAAAAGTGATCGTTACTTTGGTCACAGTAGCATCACTTGCCTGGGCAAAAACATTAGCCGAAAATCCCGAAGCCACTATGGTTAGGGTTAATAATAAGAACTTTTTCATTGTTTTAATTTTTAGTGTTTGATTGTTTTTTTTCAATTTTCGCTATAATTTATACTCTTAGACGCCGTAATATATCCCTTTTTAACAAGGTGTTTTTACGGTATAAAAAAGGTGAAAAAGCGTTGGTAATGTGGAAGTTAATTCGGATTTTAGGGGTAATAAACTTTATTAATTATTCACAACTTAAACTTTGTAACAATGAAACCATCTTCAAAAAATGATGCAAAACTTAGCTTAATTACTTTAAATGGCTTTAGTAAAGCCGATTCCCAAACAATGGTTGACGATTTCAACACTTCAAATCGTCGAAAACCCATGTTGACAAGCGTTTGGTTCAGCAAGGAGATGATTGTTAACATGGTAAATTTGTTAATGAAGGAGAAGGCATGGTTAGACGTAGATGGGGTAAGGATTTATTATGCCACAAACAAGCAAGGTAAAAACACGGTTCTGCTAGTATCCACTTATAACAATGGTATTGACCCACAAACAGGCAAAACTATTCATCAAGATTATTTTGAACATGATGTTGATGACCTTCTTTTCACGGATGGCCAAACGAAATACTCACTAAACGGAGAAATCTGCAACGATAATTCGTGTGGCGGCGGAGCACGGCTTTACGAAATAGACAAAGATTACAATGAGGATAGAAATTGTAACCGAGACGCAACCCACTACATCAATATGAAGTATGCAACAGAAATGGTTTGGAATTTCGGCACTAGTGTAATAAACACCAGTTGTGAGTGGTTTGATATTCGAATGTTTAAAGACTATTTAACGACACGGTTTAATGGTCTCCGCCTTTATTTCGGGAAAAGGCCAAATATAGATATCCTTTACCCTGGATTAGACGGGTTTGTAATTGTCACAACAGAGCATTGGAAGGAGAAAGGAAATGAAATTCAAAGGCGAGATTATTTTGATTGTGACGGCCACAAACTTTTTGATGGGGCGGATAACGGGGAGCAATGCCACCCAACTTGTTTTGGAGTTGCGCTTAAAATAGGATAATGATTAATTACATAAGCCTTAACATTGCGATGGAAATAGCAACCACCGTCATTGCAATGGTTTTTCTTCGTTACGAAAGTGGAGCATGGAAAAAAATGCCCATGCTTTTGTTAATGACTTGCGTTGTAGAAATAACAGGCAGAGCGCTCCGCATTAATAAGGAACCCAACGATTGGGTTTATAATATTTACTTGATTATTGAAGCCTTTTTTATTTCAACAATGTATCGTTATTTGATTAGTAGTTTTACTTCCAATATTCGTTTTATTGGGTTTGGTGGCCTTTTCCTGGTTATCCTTTATATTTTTGAAACAATTAGCAGAGGCTTTAGCGCATACAATGATATCACCGAAACAGTAATGCTGGTATTGTTTATTTGCTACGGTCTGTACTATTATTACCTGCTAATTGATAGTGAAATTTATCATAAACTGTCTGCATATCCACCGTTTTGGTGGGTGGCCGGAACATTGTTCTTTTGCTTTGGAAGTGTTGTAAGTAATCTATATTATACTTTTTTAAGTTCAAGGGCATGGCCTTTGTTTACAAGCAGGTATAGTATTTTTAACTATTTGAATATTATTTTGTATGGATTTTGGAGTTACTCATTTATATGCAGATATCGTCAAAGGAAATCAATAGCTTAATAACTTTTTTAACGATTGTTTTTCTGCTAGCGCCAGCATTTCTGGTGGCCTACATTTTCGTTTACAACCAACGCAAAAAGCGCCATATCGAAGAAAAAGCCCAAATGAAACTAACCTTCGAAACGGAAATAGCCAAAACCCAGCTCGAAGTGCAGGAACAAACCATGCAAACCATCGGCGCAGACCTGCATGATAACATAGGCCAGTTGCTGAGCCTTACTTCATTAACCCTCAATTCCATTGAGCTGGATAACGAAGCAAAAGCCCGGCAAAAGATCAATGATTCCATCGACCTGACGCTGCGCTCCATCAAAGAAATGCGCCTGCTGGGCCACCTGCTGCAGGGCGACCAGTTGGTGGCCCTGGGCTTGCCGGAGGCTATAAGGCAGGAAGTTAGCTGGATGGAACGCTCAGGCCGTTACGAGATCCTTTACCTTCCGGGGGAGGATTTACCCGCCGCGGGTAACCCGGATAAGGACCTGATCATTTTTCGGATTGTTCAGGAGATTTTCAATAATATCATTAAACATGCGGCCGCCACACAAATCAGCATCGCACTCGACCATTTCGATGGCCATTTAAAATTAACCATGACCGACAATGGCGTGGGCTTTAATGCGGATAGCCTGCCTGGCGGGAAAGCCGGAATGGGATTGCAAAATATCCGCAAAAGGGCGGCTATTATCGGGGGCGAAGCGGCTATTATTTCAAGCCCGGGTGAAGGGTCGCGGGTAACTATTTCAATTCCTTATCCTTAAACGCCTCACCCTGCCCTCTCCAAAGGAGAGGGTTCTGAAGAGGATGACATAATTGAAACAAATAAAAAGTCCTCTCTTTTGGAGAGGATTTAGGTGAGGCTATACTTATCCTTAAAAATAATGGAAACAAACAAAATCAACATCGCCATCGTAGACGACCATACCCTTTTCAGGAATGGCGTTGCCGCACTGATGTCCGAATTTTCGGAACTCAACGTTCTGTTTGATGCGGAAAACGGAGAACAATTGCAGCAGGCGTTGAACAAATACCCGCTTCCAGACGTAATATTAATGGATATTAATATGCCGGTAATGGATGGTTATGATACTACTAAATGGCTGAAGCAGAAACATCCGAAGGTAAAAGTGCTGGCCTTAAGCATGTTCGAGGATGATAAGGCGGTGATCCGGATGATCAAATGCGGGGCCGGGGGCTATGTGTTAAAAGAATCGCGCCCGCGCGAATTGCTGGAAGCCATTAAAGCTATCCACGAAAAAGGTAGCTACATTAATGAAATGGTTTCCGGAAAACTATTGCGGTCCGTTTCGGATAAAGAGGATTTACCGGACCTTACCAAAAAAGAACTGGAGTTTTTAAAACTCTGCTGCTCCGAACTTACCTATAAAGAAATAGCCGACCAGATGTTTGTAAGCCCCCGCACGGTTGATAACTACCGCGAAGCGCTTTTCCTGAAACTGAATTTAAAATCACGTTCTGGCTTGGTATTGTACGCTATTCAAAATGGTATATTTAATTTTGAGTAGGGAAGACAGAGCCGGGAGTAAAGAACCAGGGATCAAGAGTGGCGGTGTATAATTCAGGCCATATGCTTTCTTTCCTGAATCACCGTTCTTGGCCCTCCTTTGTTTTCTTCCTATCTTGGCTCCCGGTTATTGACTCTTGATGCTAACAATGGAAAGACGTTCCCTTCTCAAAACACTTGGCGGCGCATTACTTTTGCCCGCTCTGCCATTTAAAACTTTCGCCGGCGATAAAAAGCCCGTTTTGCGGGTAGCTCACCTCACCGATGTACACCTTAAAGACAAGTTTGATGCCCCGGCGCGTTTCGCCCGCTGCCTGCACCATGTACAGCAGCAGCCCAATGTAGACCTGATCCTGAACGGCGGCGATATCGTTTTTGATATGAACAAGGAAAACCTGGATACCATCAACACCCAATGGAAGCTTTGGCATTCGCTGATTAAATCAGACTGCAGCCTGCCTGTTCATTACATCCTGGGCAATCATGATATCTGGTGGAACGAAAACGATAAAGGACAAGCCCTGTATGGCAAGGAATATGCCATCAACCAGTTACAACTGGCATCCCCTTATTATAGCTTCGTCAAAAACGGCTGGAAATTTGTCTTGCTGGACAGTGTTCACCTGGACATTGACAACACCTGGTACATTGGCAAATTGGGTGAGGAACAGTTTAGCTGGCTGGAAAAAGAGTTAAAGTCAAGCCCTCAAGATATGCCCGTTTGTATCATGTCGCATATCCCGTTGCTTACCGCAACCCTTATGGTTGACGACCAAACCGCGGTAAACCGCTGGGAAGTATTGGGTGGTGACATGCATACCGATATTGCTAAGATCACCAGCTTATTCTATCAACACTCCAACGTAAAACTATGCCTGAGCGGGCATATCCACCTGCGCGACAAAGTGGTTTATAATAATGTAACCTATATCTGCAACGGCGCCGTAAGCGGTGCCTGGTGGGAAGGCAACAAACGCGAAACCGCGCCCGGATACGGGTTGATCGATTTTTATGCCGATGGCACGTTTGACGAACGTTATGTTAATTATTGATGCCTTTTAATAATATCGAACACCGAATTCTGCACCTGCCTGCCGGTAGGCCGGTGCAGAATAATGAAGTTACCTTCGGCATTCGATATTCCAAATTCATTATTCGATATTCTTTTATTCTGCCCTTTATGGGCTATTGCGCCGGGGGGATAAACCCATTTTCTTCCATCCAGTTTTTACACCAATCGATCCACTTGTCTTTGGTTTTTGGGTTGTTCAGTCCAAAGCCGTGTCCTCCTGACTGAAAAATGTGCATTTCGGCTTTTACTTTTGCTTTTAAAAGCGCATCGTAAAACATCAGCGTATTCTCAACCGGCACCAAATCATCATCTTCGGCATGCACTAAAAAGGTTGGAGGCGTATTGGCGGTTACCTGCTTTTCGTTGCTGTATAGATCAATCAGATCCTGCGACGGTGTTTCACCGATCAGGTTTTCCCTTGAGCCCACATGCGCCATCGGACCAAATGTGATCACCGGGTAAAGCAGCACCATAAAATCAGGGCGAACACTGATGCCCTCTTTATCATCGATCACGGGTTTATTATAATGTGTTCCTTCCGTCGATGCCAAATGCCCTCCGGCCGAAAATCCGATGATCCCGATCTTATCAGGTTTAATGCCCCATTGAGCAGCGTTCTTTCTCACCATTAAAACCGCTTGCTGTGCATCCTGCAGCGGGCCGATGGTTTTATCAACCATGATGTCATCGCTCGGCAGCCGGTAAGTAACCACAAAAGCGGTTACCCCAAATTTATTGAAAGCCGCTGCAATATTGGAGCCTTCATTTTCCATAGAAAGGCCAGCATAGCCCCCACCCGGAAATATCAAGATAGCGGCTCCATTTGCCGTTCCCTTTGCAGGGAGGTAGGGGGTAATGGTCGGTGCAGTAACCATAAGCATCCAGTCCCTGTCCAGCTTTTGAACATAGGTTGATGGTGCCGGTTTGCTGTTGGGCACACCATTAGGATATAAGGGAATTTGTTTTTCCTGGGCCATAGCAAATAACATTGAACTAACAAAAACTGAAATAAGGAGTGACGTTTTCATAATTTTTAGCATTATATATTTCAACCAAAGTAAAAGCCTCGAAACATCGCGTCTTTACTAAACAAATTAATATATTTCTTCAAATCAACCATTCACACAATCAACCCTTTAACTACCCCTTATCGCCCCCAAATTCCATCAGGTAAGCCTTTAAAAAATCATTCAGGTCGCCGTCAAGTACCGCGGCGGCATTGGATGTTTCATAATCGGTACGTAAATCTTTAACGAGTTTATACGGATGCAAAACATAATTACGGATCTGCGATCCCCATTCAATTTTTTTCTTATTGCCTTCTATCGCGTTGCTTGTTTCCAGGCGCTTGCGCATTTCAGCCTCATACAACTGCGATTTTAGCAACCGGATCGCATTTTCCTTGTTTTGCAACTGTGAACGTGATTCCTGGTTTTTGATGATGATCCCGGAGGGTTTGTGATAGAGCCTTACAGCCGTTTCCACCTTGTTCACATTTTGTCCGCCGGCGCCGCCCGATCTGAAAGTTTCAAATTCAATATCAGCATCTTTTACATCAATCTCAATGGTATCATCCACCAGGGGATAAACATACACCGAGGCAAATGAGGTATGGCGCTTGGCATTGGAGTCAAACGGCGAAATCCGCACCAAACGATGAACGCCATTTTCGCCTTTTAAATAGCCATAAGCAAAATCACCCTCTATTTGCAGTGTTACAGTTTTAACACCCGCTACATCTCCTTCCTGAAAATCCTGTTCGCTTACTTTGTAACCGTTCTTTTCGGCCCACATAATGTACATTCGCATCAGCATACCAGCCCAGTCGCAACTTTCAGTACCACCGGCGCCGGCTGTAATTTGCAATACAGCGTTAAACTGGTCCTCTTCGGCCGAGAGCATGTTTTTAAATTCCAGCTCTTCAACGGCTTTAAGTGCCAACTGGTATTGCTCTTCCATTTCGGCTTCGGTTGCATCGCCAGCCTGGAAAAACTCAAACAACACCCCTGTATCTTCCACTACCGAAACTACTTTCTGGTAGGCGTCTGTCCACACTTTTTTTGTTTTGATGGAGGCTAATACCTTTTCAGCTTCTTTGGGATAGTCCCAAAAACCCGGCCCAATGGTTATATCCTGTTCTTTTTGTAATGCATCGAGTTTCTTGTCGATGTCAAAGATGCCTCCTCAGGGAAGTTACTCTTTCCCTTAAATCCTGGATCTGTTCTTTAGTCATGTGGCAAATATATTGTTTTGTTGTAAAGTTGGATTGTTGTAAGGTTGAAATGTTGCAAATTGATTTGATCCGTAATTAAAAAAGGGTTGTAAAGATTTTTTCTTTACAACCCTTCTAGCTTTTTAAAAGTCGTATTACCTAACCTATACTCAGCTGGTTTACCAGGCCGCTCATGTCGCGCTGACCGCCTGTTAATTTTGATAACAGGTTGGATAACCCGAAATCTTTATTTTGTTCGTTTTTTGCCTGTTTTACCATTTCTTCCATCACCGGCGGAATCAGCAATTGGGCGGCATGCATAGCAGGTTCCGGCGCTAAACCGTAAAATTTGTTTAGTTTATTAGCAAATTTATTAACGATGCTTGCTACCAGTGATTTGTTATAAAATCCCGAAAACTGGAAAAAGCGTACCAGGTCTTTTACCTTTCCCGTCTCCATCTGGCCCTTTAACACCTCAATAATTGAACTTGAAGCTTCGTTGATCACCGCTTCATGGTACTTCTCCGGGATCTCCGGATTGTCTATAACAGCCCTCCCGGCGTTATTCTTGACAAGTAAAAAGAGTTTTTCAAACATGGTAAATTTTGGTTTAGCAGATTAACAATTTGATGACAAAAGCATTATTTTTTTATCATCCATACAAATATAGGCTTTAATTATTTTGAATGTTCAAATAATTATCAAAATTTGTTATAATTATGACAATTCAGATAGTGTAAAACAAACACGATGGCTATGGTGTTAAAATAACACGAACAGGTAATAGTTTTAGATTTAATGCCCGACTAAATATTAACTTGTTATTTTTGCAGAAAATCACTCAATTATGTTGCCAAACACAGATTTTACTACCACCAAGGCTTATAAATACCTGGCCGACCATTATATTGATATCGCTTCAAAAAGCATCAGCGAAATGTTTGAAATTGACGCTGAACGCTTTAGCAAGTTTTCGCTGAAGTTTGAAGATATCCTTTTCGATTATTCAAAAAACCGGATCGATGAAGAGACCGTAGCCCTGCTGATACAATTAGCAAGGGAGTGTTCACTAAATAAGGCAATCGACGCCATGTTTTCCGGCGAAAAAATCAACGCGACCGAGGGTCGCCCCGTGTTACATATTGCACTGCGTAACCGCAGCAATACCCCCATTTTTGTAGACGGAAAAGATGTAATGCCGGATGTAAATAAAGTGCTTGACCAAATGAAGGCATTCAGTGCCGACATCATTTCGGGTAACTGGAAGGGCTTTACCGGCAAAGCGATAACCGATGTGGTAAATATTGGCATCGGCGGATCTGATCTTGGCCCGGTAATGGTGACTGAAGCGCTGAAAGCCTATAAAAATCACCTGCAGATGCATTTTGTATCGAATGTTGACGGAACACATATTGTTGAAACATTAAAAGGCCTGAACCCCGAGACAACTTTATTTCTGATCGCCTCAAAAACATTTACCACGCAGGAAACCATGGGCAATGCCCACAGCGCCCGCGACTGGTTTCTGGCAGGCGGCGCTAAAGAAGGGGATGTCGCCAAACACTTTGCGGCTCTTTCAACCAATAGCGAAGGTGTATCCAAATTTGGCATTGACACCAAAAACATGTTTGAATTTTGGGATTGGGTGGGCGGCCGCTATTCGCTGTGGAGCGCTATTGGTTTGTCCATTGCGCTAAGCATCGGTTTTGAAAACTTTGTTGAATTGCTCGCCGGCGCGCACGCCATCGACCAGCATTTTAAAACTGCCGAACTGGAAGAAAACATCCCGGCCATCATGGCCCTGGTAGGTGTTTGGTATAATAATTTCTTCGAAGCTGAAACGAACGCCATTTTACCTTACGACCAATACATGCACCGCTTTGCCGCATACTTTCAGCAGGGCGACATGGAAAGCAACGGTAAACATGTCGACCGCAACGGCAACACAGTGGATTACTCTACCGGCCCGATCATCTGGGGTGAACCCGGCACCAATGGGCAGCACGCTTTTTATCAATTGATCCACCAGGGCACCAAATTGATCCCCTGCGATTTCATCGCCCCGGCCATATCGCACAACCCGCTTGGCGAACACCACAATATGCTCCTGTCTAACTTTTTTGCACAAACAGAAGCATTGATGAATGGTAAAACCCGTGAAGAAGTGGTTGCTGAACTAAAGAAATCGGGCAAAACCGACGAAGAAATTGAAAAACTGGCACCATTCAAAATGTTTGATGGTAACCGGCCAACCAATTCCTTCCTATTGAAAGAAATTACACCCCGCAGCCTTGGTTCATTAATCGCCATGTATGAGCATAAAATATTTGTACAGGGCATCATCTGGAATATTTACAGCTTTGATCAATGGGGCGTTGAGCTTGGCAAACAATTGGCAGGTAAAATTCTGCCTGAATTGAAAGATGACCGCGAAGTTTCCTCGCATGATTCTTCAACCAATGGTTTGATCAACCAGTATAAGGCTTGGCGGTAGCCCCCCAACCCCCTAAAGGGGGAGTTTAGAACATTATAAAAAAGAAAATGCCTTGACGAAATTCAAGGCATTTTCTTTTATTCTCCCTTTAGGGGGCCTGGGGGCTAAACTCTACCTGATATAGTGTTGGCCATTTTTTACCGGTGATAAAAATTCTTTTGCCGGCGGCATCATAGGCAATACCATTTAATACATCAGCGCCGGGCGCCCGTTTATCCTGGGGGTACAAGTTGGACAAGTCGATCTTCTCCAGCACGGCACCTGTTTTTGGGTCGATAACGATGATGTTATTGGTTTGCCAGATATTGGCATATATTTTCCCATCAATGTACTCCAGCTCATTGATGCTGCTCACCGGCCCTTTATCATCATAAACATCAATATAACCAATTTGCTTATAGGTGTCCTTATCTAAAAACCAGATCCGGTTGGTACTGTCGTCCATATACAGTTTTGCGCCGTCAAAACACATACCCCAGCCTTCAACACCTGTATTGTTTACAAAGGTGCTTAGTTTATTAAACGTGTCTTTATCATACACATATCCTACCTTTTCGTGGTAGGTTAACTGGACGATCTTATTGCCAACAACCGAGATCCCTTCTCCAAACACCGCCGAATCAAGCATTGTTTTTTTCAGCACTCTCCCTGTGGCCAAATCTACTTTCCTTAAACTCGATTGATTGGTTACTTCCTGGTCTTTTGGTGGTTTCAAATAGCCCCCTCCGGTTTCATATAATACACCATCCTGGTAAACCAGCCCCTCGGTAAAACAGCTGGTATCATGCGGAAATGTTTTTATCACTTTGTAGGCATACTGCACCGGGGCTTTTACCGCCAATAAAACAATATTGGTAGATGCATCCTGGCTTTTGCCGCCCTGGTAAACCTTCGCAGTAATGATGCGCGGCCCCAGGTGCATTGAATCTGTTTTAAGGGTTAAAGCTGATGAATCCTTTAAAGAGCCCACTTTTATTGAATCAAGTAAGTACACGATAGAATCGGGCTTCAGATCATTGGGATAATGCGCCTTGACCGCCACCTGGTCACCTGATTTGTAGGCAGTACCCGCTTCCGGGCTTACGGTAACGCTATTGTCAGATTGTTCTTTGTGGCCGCAACTGCAATTACACAATAGTAATGTCGCGGTAGCAACTAATAAACTTAATTTATTTTTCATGTGATATTTAAGTGGCATCAGGCCAAAACGCGTCTTCAATATGTTTTAGTACAAAATTATTTTTCTGATCAAACAAAACCGCTATAATATCAAACCGCACTTCGCCCTGGTGGTTCATCAGGTATAGGTACTCATCTGCCGCTTCGGCCAATAGTCTTTGCTTTCGTCTGTCAACAAAATCCTCCGGCTCGCCAAATCCATTGCCCGTACGTGTTTTTACTTCGGTAAATATAATCACCTTGTTTTTATATGCAATAAGGTCGACCTCTAATTTGCCATGCGTCCAGTTCTCGTCCAGAATCTCGTACCCGGCATTCTCCAGGTGTGCTTTTGCAAGGGCTTCGCCTTTGCGGCCAAGGTCGAGGTGTTGGGCCATTATTTCAATATTACTGATCCCAAATAATCTGAAATCGTTTTCTCCACCTTCTTCATGTGCATATACTGGTTCAGCAAGATCTCCTGGTCTTCTTCGCCGGATGTTTTTTGTAGCTCGTTGCGCAGTCCTTCCAATATCTTGCCCACCTTTTGCTTTTTTAAGTGGAAAATGGCGCCTAAAATCGTAGCGCGCATATTTACCTGCTCATCGGGCACCAAAATCTTGTGCATCTCGTACCAGTTTTCGCTCAGGGTATATTTGGTGGCGATAAGGGTGACGGTTAAATCGACAATCTCCTTTTGGGGCAGATGGATAAAATATTGTTCATCCGGCAGCACGCCATTTTCTACCTCCCTGCGGTAGATCTCAACAAACGATTTACAGGTTTCATTTTCAAATTCTATATCGCTTAGTTCGGCGATAATAAATGGGCCGATATAGGTATTGGCGATGCCATCCCAATCGATCACCCGATTACCGTAAAGTAATAATAGCCGGATGATCTCTTTTTCCTGGCTGAAATCATCTTTTTCGATCCTTTCCTGCGGCTCTTCCAGCAACGCCTCATCAACCGGCACCTGAGGTCTTGAGATTTGCTGCTGTGAATCCTTTTTGGCTTTTGCCATCCGCATTTTATTCAGCTCGGAAAGTAAGGCGCGCTCGTCTATCTTCAATAAATAGCTGCATTCCTTAATAAATACAGAAGCCTTTATGGAATCCGGTATTTTGGCGACACTTTCAACAATCTCCCTGATAACTTCCGCTTTTTTTATGGGGTCATTGCCAGCATCTTTCAGCAGCAAGTCGGTTTTATACAGGATGAAATCCTTTTTGTTGTCCTCAATGTGTTTTTTGAAGCCGGCTGTACCTACACTCCGCACATAGGAGTCGGGATCGTGCCCATCGGGGAAAAGCACAACCTTAACATTCAGGCCCTCCTCTAAAATCATATCCAGGCCGCGAAGGGAAGCTTTGATCCCGGCGGCGTCCCCGTCATACAGGATGGTGATGTTCTTGGTGAACCGCCCGATCAGCCTGATTTGCTCAACGGTGAGCGATGTACCAGACGAGGCCACCACATTTTCGATCCCCGCCTGGAAAACCGAAAGCACATCGGCATAGCCCTCCACCAAAAAACAATTGTCCTCCTCCCGGATCGCCTTTTTGGCAAAATACAACCCATAAAGCACGTTTGATTTATGGTAGATTTCCGACTCGGGCGAGTTGACATATTTCGGTACGTTCTTATCGCTCTTAAGCGTACGTCCGCCAAAGGCGATCACCCTACCGGTAAAACTATGGATCGGGAACATTACCCGGCCACGGTACCTGTCGTACAGCGAGCC
>NZ_CAIWNH010000034.1 GCF_903913935.1 uncultured Mucilaginibacter sp. | reverse complement strand
GGCGTAAAAACCCTGCCCGGCATCCGCCAAGCCATCGAACAATGCAACTGGACGGAAGCCAGGCAGCAAATAGCCATCGTAGCCGAGCGCATCAACAGTTTAGCGGCGTATTTGGCGGAGGCAAGGTAAATAAGGCAAGGGGCACCTGAACCACCCGGAACGGATGAATAAACCCGGGACACCTGGCACACAAATAATTTCTGTAATTTACTTGGATTTTTAAAGAATAATTTGTATGAAAATAGGCGTCAATTATTTTTTTGGCGACCAACCACCGCACCTAACCCCCATGTCATTGCGAGCGCAGCGCGGCAACCTCGTCGCTGACAGGTCGACGGCTATGCATTGGTGGCACGGTTGGCGGTGATGCAATGGCGACGAGGTTGCTTCGCTCGTTCCTCGCTCGCAATGACATGGTTTTTAGATGGTTGGCGCCGCTGCCAACTGCAAACTCATAACTGCAAACTGAAAATTAAGGGCGTAACCCCCGCTGATAGAAGCGGCGGTCGGGTGCTTTGCTCATACTTCACGGGGCCTTAGGCGCTTCTCCACAACCTTACATTTTCCTTAACTGCTACTGCCAACTCCTAAAGCAAACTGCCCCGGGCCGGTATCCGCGACGCCCCCTTACGCAACGCGCCGGTATAACCCTGGCTTTTGCCACAAAAAGAGGGAAAATAGCACAGCATGTTCATTCCGTAAAAAATACAATTTTGTAGCGTAGCGCTACACATGCTACACCCTGCTACAAAGCGCTACAAAGCTGAATATTAACAACTTAACTGCTGACAAAATTTTGTCACTGACAAAAACGTGTCAGCGCTTTTGGTGCTTTTTTCTTCTTTTTATGGATGCTGCCACAGGTTTGCAACCCCTAGTATTGCATGGCTGCGGTTTTCACTCGCCACTAAAGCCGTGCTGTGAAAACTGCATATAATGCGTTCCACCAGTTACGCTGGGCTAAACTCGCGGTAGCGAAGAGTTACGCTACGCCGCAGCGGAGGAATTTGGCAGCAATTTTGCCATATTATAATATATATGCCAGAAACAATATATTTGTAAAACACCTAAACGCTGTTTTTCAGTCTGATATGGCCAAGAACCCGCACATACAATTAAACACCTCCAGACAATTTGATAAGCCTGTTAAGCTACAGTTCAACTATGGCCGCATTGACAATGACGACGACGACCGGGAGCAGGGCAGCGATTACCGCCGCATGGCTTTGCGTTTCCAGAACAACCTCGACCAGCTTCTTTTAGACCAGCAGGCCAAAGCCGACCTCTGGAATCCTGACCTGAATGTGCCGGACCATATCGACCATATCGAGATCGAATTCCACGGACAGTTCAACGTCAGTAAATTCTTCCAGCCTTGGTATAACGAATTCGGCCTGGAGGCCACCAACTTTTTTGACTATAACCATAAAGGGCTTTTTGCGGTGGTGAACCGGGCCAAATTTAAGGACTTTGTTCGGAACATTGAGCGCTTCATAGAAAAGGAGACAGGCCTTAACGAGGATGCCCAGTATTCCACCAATCTTTTATATCTCAAGTCTTTTCAGCTGCTGTCAGGCGCGCAGATCATCCGCTATGCACAGCCACAGGAGCTGATGAATTTTAAGCTGATCGATTTCCCGCTGAACAACCGCGCCTCTGAATCTATTTTCAAGGCTTTGAAAACTTATCTGAACAATTCTCAGTTGAACTACACTTATCAGACGGAGATCAACCAACTGGAAATCCGTGGCCTGTCGGGTGAACAGATCGCTGAGATCATTCAGAACTTCGATATCGTGGCCAGTGTGACCTCTGCCTTGACAACGATCGTTCGCCCCGGGAAACTGAACCAGCCGCAGAGAGGCTACGGATTTCAGATCATCAACGGAACGGATCAGTACCTGCCGCTGATCGGCGTACTGGATACCGGGATCAGTGCACTGACCCCACTCAAGGATATTTTGGTGGCTGACCCGGCTTTCAATCTGACCGGTAGCCCCGTTAACGAAGATAACAGTTCCGGCGGCAGCGGCCACGGGACAGCAGTCGCAGCGCTTGCTGCGCTGGGCAAGAAACCCTATGCCCAAGGATACCGTGGCGATATTGCCGCTGATGCGCGTGTCCTTTCCATGAAGATCCTTGATAAAAATTCCGGTTTTATCGCGCAGTCGCAGGTATTGCAGCTCTTAAAGGACGCCAAAGCAAAATACCGAAACCTGAAGATCTTTGTTCTGACGATCTGCTATAAGCAACCCAAATTACTGAACGAACTGCATTCAACCTACGCCTGCGAACTGGACCGGTTCGCGCACGAAAATGACTGCCTGATCATGATCTGTACCGCCAACAATGAGCTGGCCGAAAGCCAGAGCGGGTATAGCCTGGGCTATTTCAGCAAGCCAGAGACGAATTTATGCGCACCGGCCGACTCCATGAGCAACCTAATCGTCGGAGCAGCGGCAGGCAGCCTCCGCGGCGGGCCGTTTTGCGGTATCGCAGACAGCCGGGAATATCCAGCCCTTTACACCCGGCGCAGCCATATCGACCTAACGCCCTTCTTTTCAAGCAAAAAGCTGAATAAACACTACTTCCGGCCGGATGTGCTAGAGGTCGGAGGTGATTACGAGCTGCACAGCAGCGGGCGTTTTTTCGGACAGGGATCCAAAGCCTCAATGGAAGTGCTGTCCGCCGATCCGACCGAAAGCTTCTGTGAAGGCGTGGGCACGAGTTACGCAGCACCGCTTGTCGCCAATACGGCCGCCCGTATACAGTCAGCCTACCCCGGTATCCGTGCCCAGTCGATCAAAGCACTGATCGTAAACGCGGCTTCCCTGGAACTGATCCGGTTCTCGCAACCCAACGACAAATTACTGAATAAAGTTTGTGGTCATGGCCTGGTCAATGACGAAGCGAGTTTACTGTCAGACGACAACAGTATCACTTTTTTGATCGAGGATACTGTTGAGGCGGAAAAGTTAGCGGTCTTTCCAATCCATTTCCCCGACTATCTGACCAGTGGTAAACTCAAAAACAAAACCGGGCTGCTGCGCATCACTGCAACATTAAGTTTCAGCTTTATCCCGGTGCTCAACAGCCAAATGGCCTATTGCCCGGTACATATGGCCTTCTGTTTTTTTAAGAACCATTCGCCGACAGATATCCTCAAGAAAGAGGAGGATGTGGATTCCTTGCTGAAAACTACGCTGCGGTGGTCGCAGAGCGGCCGCTATATTAATAAGCCGATCCCGAACATGAATACCCAGAAGATCACTTTCAGTGTCGGCTTGGACGACCTGATCAACGAGGACCATACTTTTAAGATCGGGGTAAACTGCCGCCTTAGCAAACAGCTCTTCCCTGGCTCGGAACGCGCTTATCAGCATGCCCATCCATTTTCGTTGGCGATCAGGATAGAAGAAAAAATGCCGGCAGGAAAGAATACCGGTCAGTTATACAACGAAATGCTGCTGGTTAATGAACATCTTAATATCGCCCGCGCGGACGGTATTGCAGAGGCAGATGCGGAATAAAAAGGATTATTTGAGCGCTTTGAGTTCCTGCGTGATCAGTTCGCGCCATAACGCGGTTTTTACGACAACGGCCATTGGTGTGGCCTCACCAGTCGTTTCCAGTAGGCTGCGCTTGATCGCAGTGATCAGCGTTTTTTGGACACTATAGTAAGAAAGACCTTTGGCTGCCTTGATCAATGTGGTAAGCGAGCGTGGGGTATCGAGCACGAAATTTCCCTTTTTTAGTACAAGATCAATCAGTTCCCGCACCTGTTTTTCACTGGGGAGTTCCAGACCGAGATGGAGATCGAAACGACGCATCAGGGCCTCATCGAGCATGTCCTTTTGATTGGTCGCCGCAATGACCAGGCAGCTTTGCGGCAGGTAATCGAAAAGCTGTAGGATGGTATTGACCACCCTTTTCATTTCGCCATGGTCCTGGCTGTAATCCCGGACTTTGCCAAGGGAATCGAATTCATCAATAAAAATGATGCAATCCTCGATCGCGGCGCGGCGGAAAATACGGGACAGGTTCTTACTGGTTTCGCCTAATTTAGATGAGACGATCGCGCCGAGATTGACCACGACCATCGTTTTCTTTAATTCGCCGGCAATGACATAGGACGCCAATGTCTTGCCGCAGCCCGACGGGCCGTACAGCAATACCTTATTGGCTACCGGCAGGTCGTATTTTTGCAGTAATAACAGTGAGGAATGCTCTTTGATGAACATTTTCAGTTCATGGTTGACGTCCGGTGCGGCAATGAGGTTCGCTAGTGTGTAATCCGAAGTCAGCTTTTCCAAGATCAGCTCGCTGAAATCGCGGTCATCTTGGCGGTTGTAGTAAGCATCTGAGGCGTGATGAACGAGCGCGTTCGTCTTTTGGCCCTTAGCTGACTCTTTAACGATCGACTGGAGCTGAAGCGCGAAATTGACCTTTTTGGTATGCTTGGAATGCTCGATCAGGTCGTTCAGCGCTGACAAGAGTTTCTCCTGATCGTTTTCTAATCCGAACTTCGCGATGTCTTTTATGTACTCAGCCTGGCTCATTCTTTCTGCAATTAGTGGCAAATATATCTTTAAAACAATGATTTTAGATTGGTTATCAAAAATATGACCAAGAAAAATCCATGTCCCGACTATTGGTACGAATTTAACAGGTAATAGGTTATCGATGTTGAAACTAATGAAAATCAGCCAAAAATGCAAAGTTTTGTTCGTAAAAATTTGCTGCGTGGCATTCTCACCTCCTCTGGCGCGAGTATGCAGCGCAGGCCAAAAGAGGTGGAGTACTCGTGCCCCGCTGATAGGTAGCAAACATGCTTATCTGTGAGTGTTATAATATGTCGGCAAATACAAAGGCATCACAAATTACATCGGCGACCTGTCTGCGGGGCACGAGTACCCGGCCGCACAGCCCGGCACTGCATACTCGCGCCAGGGAAGTGCAATGGGCGGCTAAATCAACCCGCGTGCTGCCGGCCCATAACCTCCCCATCGCCAAACCAATGCTGATCATACAAGCCGCTAAGGAGTTTAACCAAATTGTTAGGGGAATTAAAAAAGGAAAGCCCGGAGTAAACAACACATTGATATTTGATTGCCATCAATTTTCGTATCAAATTGCTGAAAGGTACCTGGTGCAATTACGCCATTAAAGAAAAATGTTTTTTGCCCGCTGCCCGCCATCGCTTTCATTTATCTTCTACCGCATGTTACATTTACGCCCCGCGCTTCGTATCTTGTAAAAAAACACCGTTGAAAGCGATGCCAGCGGGAAACAAGCTATTAAAAAATAAACCTTAAACCTGTAGCCCATGCACCTATACCGCGAGATCCGATTTAAACAACTCAACGCGATGAAAACCAAACACCTTTTACTATTGCTATTGGCCTGCAGCGGCTGGAGCGCCTGCAAAAAAAACACCCAGCCACAGTGCCTGGCCCTGCCCCTGGCGCCGATTATGTTATCAGCCAATGTACGCATCGTTGATAAAACCACCAGTGCAGATTTGTTTTTATCGCCCACATCCCCCTATAAACTAAGCGATCTATCGGTAAGCACCTCCTTACAGAACGCTACCGTTAACTTTTGGGTGGATAGCGTACATAAAGACAAAAGGTTTGTAGTGCTTCACGGCTTTGAAACACAAACCTGGATTGTAAAGCTGGCCGCGCTGCCTGCCGATACCGTACACATGGATGTTTCGGTTACCCAAAGCAGGTGTTATGCTACGCCGTTTGTGGGTAAAATCACCTTAAACGGCAAAGCCGTTTGCGCACCCTGTAGCTATAGTGATGTGGTAACGATAAGCAAATAGCCTGGCGGCGATGCAAAACGCCTGATTGCTTCCCCATACAACGTGATAAAATAATAATGTTATGAAAACCAAATACCTTTTACTATTGCTTTTAGCCTGCAGCGGATGGAGCGCCTGCAAAAAAAACACCGACACGCAGTGCGCGGTACTGTTTTTGCCGATGCAATTGCTATCGGCCAATGTGCGCATCGTTGACAAAACCACCGGCGCCGACCTGCTTTTATCGCCCACCTCGCCCTATAAACTGAGCGATTTAACGGTTACCAGCTCGGTAACAGGCAGCAACGTTAATTTATTGGTGGATAGCACGCAAAAAGACAAAAGATTTTTGGTAATTGAAGGCCATCAAACGCAAACATATATTTTAAAGCTGGCCGCGCTGCCTTCCGATACCGTACATATGGATGTTTCGGTTACCCAAAGCAGGTGTTATTCCACATCGGTGGTAAGTAAGATCACCTTAAACGGCAAAGCCGTATGCGCACCATGCACCTTTAGTGATATCGTAACGATAAGCAAATAAATTGGTGGCTCAGCGCTTGGTTAATAGCGCGCGGCTCAGCGTGTGGGGTGCTGATCCGCCAATGGGCGGACAGCATGACGGTTTTTTTTGGTTATTGCTCCCTGCTTATCCTCCCCACCAACCAATGACCAATGACGCGCAGCAAACCTGCCTGCCGGCAGGCAGGTGACCAATGCCTAATTCCCCCTTTTCAAATTAGTATGCGTAGCCCGCTTACCCACCCGCAGGCTGATGGAATCGCCATCGGCGTAATAGCGGCCGCGGTTTTTTATTGCCATGGTATTGATATGCGCGGTAAACCATATACTGTCGCCCTTAACCTTACCATCCGAAATTGCAAAAGTGCCAATAGATGAGGTCACCGAACCGGTAAGTGTGGTGTCGCTGGTTTTAAAGGTATACGATATCGGGAATTCATTGCCATCGGGCCCTTTCAGCATCGCGTTCCATTTGCCATCTACGCCGGCAAACCAGGCGAATGCCGCGCCAAAGGTAAGGAGCAATGCAGCAGTGATCAGAATCTTTCTTTTCATGGATTTGGGAGGTTAATTGTTGTGTTAAAAGTAAACATTTATTTTAAAAAACACGCTTACTGCCCCCCAACAATGACCCAATGACGCGCAGCAAATGACCCAATGACCTATCCCCCCTAACTAACCCCCAATTCATCAAAAATAATCCGGGACTTGCGTTTAAAGGTGATATTTTTCAGCACCCTGTCCAGCATAGGGTTCCCGGTAACAATGGTAACCGTGCGCACCTGCCCGAAACGGATACTAGCACGCAGCCGGTAGCTGTGGCTGGTGGTAAAGCCCAAAAAATATTCACTTACGTGCAGGGGTACCTTTTTTGTGCCGTTAACGATCATATAACAGGCGTTGGTTTTTAAGGGCCGCACGGTCATGATGCGCAGCGCCTTTAACGAGTCGACTATTGTTTTGTAGCTGTCGCTGTCAATCGCCAGCGACATAAAATAGCCATCACGGGGCGTTTCGAGCAGGTCCATTTCAAATTGCACATTGCCTTTATAAAAAATATTAACCAGCCCCACCGGAAACACCGCCAGGAATAACGGTCCGCCTAAAAGCGGCAGCCCCTGGCCGTTACTTGTACCTATGGTGCCGATAGGTTTGCCCGAAGAATCGGCAATATCAAACTGCTGGCGCACTACTTTAAAATAGATATCGCGGGTTTTTATGGTTTGATGCGCGGCGGAGGGTACGTAATACCATTGTTTGCTCACCATGGAGCAACCTGAACAAAAGGTTGCCAATAGCAAAAAGATAAAAAAAATTCTCAATTGCTTAATTATTAGATTGGTAGGGTAACGATGAATGGCGCGGGAATATTGTATCTTACCTACCCACCACCTAATGACTCAATGACCCAATGACCCAATGACTAAATGACTTCCTACAACGCCGTTTTTATCTTCAGCTCATTCATCTGAAGATCAGAAATAGTTGATGGCGTATCAATCATCACGTCCCTGCCTGAATTGTTTTTAGGGAAGGCGATCACGTCGCGGATAGAATCCAGCCCGGCGAAGATAGACACCATACGGTCGAAACCGAAGGCAAGGCCGCCATGCGGAGGTGCGCCGTATTCAAAGGCATCCATTAAAAAGCCGAATTGTTTTTGCGCTTCTTCCGGCGAAAAGCCCAGGTGTTTAAACATCAGGGATTGCAAAGCCCGGTCGTGGATCCGGATAGAGCCGCCGCCCACTTCTGTACCGTTGATCACCAAATCATAGGCATTGGCCCTCACATCACCAGGATGAGTATCCAGCAAAGCAATATCCTCCGGCTTTGGCGAAGTGAAGGGGTGGTGCATGGCATGGTAACGGCTGGTTTCTTCGTCCCACTCCAGCAGCGGGAAATCAAGCACCCATAGCGGGGCAAAAGTATTTTTATCACGCAGTCCCAAACGGTTGCCCATCTCCAGGCGGAGTTCGTTTAGTTGTTTGCGTACTTTTTCGGCATTGCCTGCTAAAACAAACATCATATCGCCCGGTTCAGCTTCAAAAGCAGCTGCCCAGTTGGTGAGGTCGTCTTCGCCATAAAATTTATCCACGGATGATTTTAGCGTACCATCACTCTGGTAACGACAATAGATCATGCCGGTAACGCCAATTTGTGGGCGTTTTAACCATTCGGTCAGTTCGTCAATTTGCTTGCGGGTGTATTCGGCGCAGCCTTTGGCGTTGATGCCGACCACCAGTTCCGCATTATCAAAAATGCCGAAACCTTTGCCTTTTACTAGATCATTCAGCTCCACAAACTGCATCCCGAAACGGATATCCGGTTTGTCCGATCCATATAACCGCATCGCATCAGCATATTGCATCCGCGGTACGCTGCCTAATTCGATCCCTTTAACGGTCCTGAACAAGTGCTGGGTTAGCCCTTCAAAAACATTTAAAATATCTTCCTGGGTGATGAAAGCCATCTCGCAGTCGATCTGTGTAAATTCCGGCTGCCTGTCCGCACGCAGATCCTCATCCCTGAAACATTTCACGATCTGGAAATACCTGTCGAAACCGCTTACCATCAGCAATTGCTTAAAAGTTTGGGGCGATTGCGGCAGGGCGTAAAACTCGCCCGGGTTCATGCGGCTTGGCACCACAAAGTCGCGTGCGCCTTCGGGGGTCGATTTGATCAATACCGGGGTTTCAACCTCTATAAAATCAAGGCCATCCAAATATTTACGCACTTCCTGCGCCATTTTATGGCGGAGCATCAGGTTGTTGCGGATAGGGTTGCGGCGCAGATCAAGGTAACGGTATTTGGCGCGCAGCTCCTCGCCACCGTCGGTTTCATCCTCTATCATAAACGGCGGAACCTTGGCGCCGTTCAATATCTCAATTTTGCTAACGCCGATCTCGATCTCGCCGGTGGGCATTTTAGCGTTCTTGCTGGTACGTTCCAACACGGTACCGGTAACCTGTATCACAAACTCACGGCCGAGTGAACGGCTGGTTTCCCGCAAGGAGTCATCGCTGTCGGTATTAAATACCAACTGGGTTAAACCATAACGGTCGCGCACGTCAATAAATGTCATTGCGCCCAGGTCGCGTGATTTTTGGACCCAGCCGCATAAAGTTACCGTTTGCCCTAAATGACTGATATTTAATTCGCCGCAAGTATGTGTTCTTAACATGGTACTGATTTATAAAGTTTGCAAAAGTAGGGTTTTAGTCGGAAAGTCCGAAAGACCGGAAGTCCGAAAGTTGAGAAAGATGTGCTTTAAATTATTATAAAAGAGGTAAGAGATGAAATTTTTTACTTCAACTTAAACTTCCTGGGGTTTCTCCGGCTATCCCAGACGGTAAGAACTTCAATTGTTTTAGAAGAACTAATGTGATAGTAAACGATGTAATCCTTAATAATTTTGAATCTTACATCCGGATTTTCTGTGGGAATTCCTGACTCTGGCATTTCGGCCACTTTTTTCATTCCTATTTGAAATTGTTGATAAAGTTTCCGGCTATAGGTTTTGGATTTATCCAATATTCGGGAATTTCAAACCGTTCGCGTTGTGCGCGAACTGACCATACTACTTTCGCAGCCATTCTTCTACCTGGCGATTTGCTTCTTCATCCGATATCCACTGGCCGTTCCTGATCTGCTCCAAACCATCTTCAACCGCTTCTCGCTCAGCTTCACTCATTTGATAAACGCCGTTTACAGATTTCGATCCAACATAAAGCATAGTTGATAGCTCACTTAATAACTCATCATTATCTGTGTCGGTAATTTGCGCTATCAGTTTTTCCTTTAATTCTGCGGTACTCATAATATTGCTTTTTTCAAATTTATAGATAATATTACAAATCGGAAATAGCGAAGCCTCCCAGGTCACAAAAACAACAAATCCGAAATCGAACATCCGAATTCCGAAATCATTCTTACCTTTGCTCCATAATTCTCAAGGGGTGCCTTGCTTTGGTCGCAAAAATAATCTGCAGG
>NZ_CAIWNH010000033.1 GCF_903913935.1 uncultured Mucilaginibacter sp. | reverse complement strand
TGCCGTCTATATCCCAAACACGCGCCCCTTTTGAACGGTTTACCACCAATGGATAAACGATCTCTTTCGTTAATGGCCTGAAACCGCTTACTACGCGGGGATCGGCCATGTACGCGCGGTGCTGTTGCGTATAGGCCTTGCTTGAGCCTGTTTTTTTGTTATACCGAACAGTCAGTTCGCTTAAAAATGATTGCTGTTTTTCAGTTAAACCCTGTACCTGTTTTTCGATCCTGGCAGTTGCGCCAAATGGTTTTTTAACTTCAACCTGTTCTTCGGGCGTAAGATCGTACTGAATTTTCGATACTACAGGTGTTGCCACTAATGGCGCTGCAGGTGGCGATTGACTTACTGACGCACTGGCTGGTGTGTTTTGTAATGCCGACAGTTGCGAAGCAAGCATTTGGATCTGTTGTGCTATCAGATCCAACGCCGGGTTAGCGGCCTGGGCAGGAGCAGCAGTTGGCGCTGATATTGCCGGAGCGCTGTAAACCGGTTGTTGGTAACTGCTTACGGGTGTTGCCTGCGGTTGATATGCCCCCGCTGGTAAACTGGCATCCAGGTATTCGGCAAGGGTTTGAATGGTATTATAATCCTCAAACAATTTCCTGAACGTGATAGGCACATTAAACTCTTTTTTAAGGTTGGTTGCTATCTGCGTAAGCAAAAGGGAATCAAAGCCGATCTCCACAAAATTTACATTTGTAGCGGCTGAATCTATTTCAATGCCCGAGGCGTCTTCAAATAGCTCCCTTAGTTTTTCAGTTAGTAATTCTTGTCTCATCAGTGGAATTTCAATAGTTATATTTTCTTTTTCTAATTCGGTTTGTAGTGTTTCAATGGCTGGAGCGTTTATTTGCTGGGGTAGGGCCGCTTCAAGCCAGTATCGTTTTTTATCAAAAGCATAGGCCGGTAAATTCAGCTTCAGTCTTTGTTGGCCGTGGTAAAAAGCTTTCCAATCCGGCTCGATTCCATTTAACCATATTTGGCCTAACGCCCTTAATACGGAATAATACTCGGTAGTTGTTTCATTTTTTTCAAAACCTGGTAATATTGGTGTCGATTTATTAACTACCTGCTGCTTTGAAAGCGTTGCAAGCACTGTTCCCGGCCCCACTTCAAGCAATAAACGGCCTTCACTATCCTGCAGGGTATCTACTGCATCGGCAAACCTTACCGTTTTACGCAAATGCTGCGCCCAGTAGGATGGATCGGTAGCTTCTGCTTCACTCATCCATTTACCGGTAACTGTTGATACTAAAGGCTTTACAGGAGGATTCAATTTCAGGGTTTTCACGACCTCCTCAAAAGGCTTAACAATTTCATCCATCATGGCAGAGTGGAAGGCGTGGCTGGTATGCAGCAAACGACCCGGAATTTCAATTTCTTCCAGTTTCGATGCAAATGCTTCAATCAGTTTATCCGGACCGGCAACCACACATAGTTTATTGCTGTTGATGGCGGCAATGCTCAAACCTTCAGGCAAAATAGTTTGTAGCTGTCTTGCATCAGTTCTGACAGATAGCATACTGCCTTTTTCAACCTCGCTTACCATCCTTGCTCGGGTGGATATCAACATCAACGCATCTTTTAAGCTAAATACTCCTGCAAAATGCGCCGCCACAAATTCACCAATACTATGCCCGGTGAAAATGGTAGGCTCAATGCCCCAACTCATCCATAGTTTGGCCATGGCATATTCCATAATAAATATGGCGGGCTGGGTATAAAAAGTGTTTTTTATTTTTTGTGCCGATGTTTCATCTACTTCCGAAGGATAGATCACGTCCATGATCTGTGCCTGCGGTGTATCTTTTAGTAATCCGATACATTCCTCAACTGACGCCTTAAAAACAGGTTCATTATCATACAATTCCCTGCCCATATTCACATATTGCGAACCCTGGCCGGGGAACATAAATACAATTTCGGATGCTTTTGAGCTGAGTTTTTTATAGGATGAAGCGTCAATATTTGTCGAAGCCAATTTGGCCGGGAGATCTTTGCTGTCGGCTGCGATCACAAACCGGCGCTGGTTGAAATCAGCCCGTGTATTTTGTAAAGTGTAAGCAATATCAGCTGCATTAACTTCAGGGTGCTCTTCAGTAAAACCGGCAAGTTTTCTAGCATAATTGCCCAAACTGGTTTCGGTTTTTGCTGACCAGGTGATCAGCGATTGCGGTTTTGCAATGCCGGATTCTACGGGCGCATTTTCAAACTCTTCTAAAACGACATGCACATTGGTACCACCTACGCCAAATGAACTTACACCGGCGCGGCGTTTTCGATCAGCCTCCCAATTTTTTAAGCTGGCATTGATATAAAACGGACTATCGTCCAGTTTGATGTTTGGATTGAGTTTTTTGTAAAACAAAGTCGGCGGGATTTGCCTGTAATGTAAAGCAAGTACAGTTTTTATCAACCCTGCAACGCCCGAAGCAGCAGTTAAATGCCCTAAATTGCTTTTTACCGAACCTATGGCGCAGAATTGTTTTTGCAGTTGTTCGCCAAAAGCAAGGTTAAGCCCCTCAATTTCAATCGGGTCGCCTAATGGTGTTGCTGTGCCGTGCGCTTCTACGTAACTAATGGTCGACGCTTCAATGGCGGCATCGTCAATCGCCATGGCAATTGCGCCAGCCTGCCCTTCAGCACTTGGGCCACCGAAGCTGCCTTTGTCGGCGCCATCATTATTAATGCCGACACCTTTAATTACGGCGTAAATGGTATCGCCGTCGCGTTTCGCATCTTCTAAACTTTTTAAAAGTACTGCTCCTGCACCATCACTAAAAACGGTTCCGGTGGCTTCAGCATCGAACGGCTTGCAATGGCCGTCTTTGCTCATAATGGAACCCTCCTCGTAAAAATGCCCGCTTTTTAATGGCGAAGTAATAGAGGCTGCACCAGCCAGGGCAATATCACACTGCCCGTTCCTGATGCTGCTCACCGCCTGGGCGATGGCTAACAACGAGGTAGAACATGCCGAATAAATGGCTACTGCCGGCCCCTTCAGGTTCAACTGGTAAGCTGTCCGGGTAGCGATATAATCTTTTTCGTTTAATAATCTTACGTTGAACTGCCCCACCCGTTCAACTATTTCCGGATGGGCCAATACATTATTGGTAAAATAGGTATTGTATCCAGTGCCTGCGAAAACGCCCACTGAGCCATGAAATCTTTGTGGTAAATAACCGGTGTTTTCCAGGATCTCCCATGCAATCTCCAAAAACAAGCGCTGCTGCGGGTCCATCATCTCGGCAGATCGGGGGTTAAAGCCAAAAAACTCGGCATCAAACTCATCTGCCTTTTCAATTACCCCACGCGCTTTAACATAAGTTGGGTCACTTTTTGTGGTTGATGAGATGGATGGATCAAGCTCCGCATCACTAAAAAAGCTGATGGTTTCGCGGCCTTCGGTAAGCATATCCCAAAATTCATCAATAGTATTGCTGCCCGGGAAACGGCCCGCCATGCCAATAATGGCTATGTCCCGATTAGTACCATTATTGTTATTCTTTTTTTCTTTTGTTGATACAACTGTTGCTTTATTCGCGCCGCTTAACAGTTTTGCAACGCCGCTAACGGTTGGAAATTGGTATAACTTGGTAATAGGCACTTCGTACCCAAATTGCTGTTTTAAAGCTGCAACAGATTTTAATGCAAGCAAAGAGTTACCGCCCAGTTGAAAAAAGTTGTCATCAACCCCAATTTTGTCCAGCAACAAAAGTTCCATCCAAATATGGGTGATATTTTTTTCGAAAGGAGTAGTCGGTGCTTTGTACAAAGTA